>JBJTOP010000316.1:0-18930 GCA_046074645.1 Planctomycetaceae bacterium
GGCTGCCGCCATGCGGCTGTTACGAGCGGTTGGGGGGCAGCCCCCGGCTTTGCTTCGCACCGAAGGTGCAAGCGCTGTCGAGGGAGCAGCAGTGTTGCCGTACATGGGCCCTACAGTTGTCACAAGTACGACGGACTTCCAGTCCGTCGAGCCGCCTCATCTCCGCGAGGACTGCACCGTTCCGCGTCGCTCCCCCCCAAAAAACTGTCGAAGGCTCACAGCGCAGACCAGCGTGCGATAACCAGGCTGGAGCCTTCCCCGTGGGATCGTGGAACGATGGAAATATTGGAGTTCAGGGGCGTTTTTGGCATGAGCGAGGAAAGGTCATGGTTAGAGGTTTTCAGCAGTGAAAAGGCTGATGTCCGTTTCGACGGAGCGAAACGCGACTATGGGCCGGGTTCGCGCCGTTTCACCATCCCAGCCTCGCTCTCCCGGGTATTCACCCGTCTGTTCACGGGATTCCAGAGAACTTCAACGTCATTTGGCTGAGGGGTGTGGCGGTTCAGTGTGTTTCGGAGGGCGTTTGCGCGGGTTCGAACCAGCGATAGATGGCGGGCAGGACAAGCAGAGTGAGGATGGTGCAGGTAATCAGTCCGCCGATGACGACGGTTGCAAGTGGCCGCTGGACTTCGGCACCTGCGCTTCCGGAGACGGCCATCGGAATGAAGCCAAGTGCACCGCAGGAGGCGGTCATGAGTACTGGTCGGAGTCGATCGAGGGCACCGTTGACGACAGCGGAGCGCTGATCGTGACCGTGTACGCGGAGGTGTCTCACGTGTTCAATGAGCACCACACCATTCATCACGGCAATACCGAACAGGGCGATGAAACCGACACCGGCTGAGATAGAGAAGGGCATATCGCGGATCCAGAGGGCAAAAATTCCGCCAGTGGCTGCGATGGGTACGTTGAGATAGATCAGAAGTGTCAGACTGACTGAGTTGAAGGTAACGTAGAGGAGGGAGAAGATCAGGAAGAGAGCGACGGGGACAGCAATCATCAGGCGTTGATTGGCGCGCTGCAGGTTCTGGAACTGTCCGCCCCATTCGAGCGAGTAGCCGGGTGGCAGTTTCACATCTCGATCGACAGCAGCCTGAGCTTCGCTGACGAATCCGGCAAGGTCTCTGCCGCGGACGTTGCACTGAATGAGCAGTCGTCGACGAATGGAGTGGCGGCTGATTTCTGAGGGTCCGTCTTCGAGAAAGATATCCGCGAGCTGTGAAATCGGAATTTGGCGTCCACGGGGGTCATCGATGCGGAGCTGGCGGATTTTTTCGACGTCCTGTCGCCAGTCCGGGGACAATCTGACCTGCAGTGGAAAGCGTCTTTGGCCTTCGAAGACTTCGCCGACGGTCTGTCCGCCGACAACGCTGACGGCATTCAGAATATCTCCGGAATTGATGCCGTACCGTGCGATCTGATCGCGGCGGATGACGATGCGAAGATAGGGGAGACCGGCAATTTGCTGTGCCTGAACGTCAGCCGAGCCGGGGACGCGACTGAGCGATCGGACAATTTTGTCGCCTTCGGTTTTGAGTGTTGCGAGGTCGTCGCCATAGAGGCTGAGTCCGACGTCGGACCGCACACCGGCCACCAGTTCCTGAACGCGCAGTTCGATGGGTTGTGTAAAGCTGAAGACGTTTCCGGGGACGTCGCGTTCGAGAGCCGCCTGCATTTGTTCGACGAGGACCGACTTATCAATTGGTGCGGGCCAGTCACTGACGGGTTTCATGCGGATCAGCACATCTGTCTGATGCACGCCCATGGGGTCGTTGGCAATTTCCGGTCGTCCGGTTTTGGAGACAACGCTTTCGACCTGAGGAAACGTGAGCAGGACACGTTCCATGGCCTTTGTCATTTCGAGTGATGTTTCGAGGGAGACGCTGGGGAGGCGGGCTGCCTGAACTGCGAGGTCACCTTCGTCCAGTTTGGGGACAAATTCGAGTCCGAAGCCGGCGGCGACCCAGACGCTGACGGCGAAGATCAGCAGTGCTGTGCCGAGCATGGGCAATGGAAATTTCAGGCTGAACTGCAGCATCGGTGAATAGGCCTTTTTGAGGCCTCGCACCAGCCATGTCTCGCTGGCACTGACTCGACGGGCGAGGAACAGCGAGGCCATCACGGGCATGACGGTGACGGAGAGCACCAGTGCGGCAGTCAGGGCCGACATGAATGTGAAGGCCATGGGTTTGAACATTTTGCCTTCGACGCCTTCGAGGCTGAGGATTGGCAGAAACACGATAATCACGATCAGGCCGGCAAACAGAATGGGTGTACCGACCTCGATGGCGGATTCGCGAAACTTTTCCTTAGGGACAGTTTGTTTCCCGGTTTCCCGCTGGTACTGGGCGGCCGCGCGAACCGCGTTCTCGATCATCACGACTGCGCCGTCAACGATCACACCGAAGTCCACAGCACCAAGGCTCATCAGATTCGCAGAGACACCGCCCAGTCGCATGGCAATCAGGGCGCTCATGGCAGACAGTGGAATGGCGGCGGCGACAATCAAACCGGCGCGGACGTTGCCGAGGAGCAGGAACAGCATCACGATCACCAGAAACACACCGACGCCGATGTTCTCGGCAATCGTGTGGATCGTTTTGGCCACAAGTTCTGTGCGGTCATAGAACGTGTCGATATACACGCCCTCGGGCAGCGTTTTCTGAATGGCTGCGATTTTTGTCTTCACATCGGCAACAACCTGTCGTGAATTACCGCCCATCAGCATCATCACCATCCCGGTAACAGCCTCGCGATCACCGTCGCGAGTCACTGCTCCCTGTCTGAGCATGGGAGCGAATCGCACGAGTGCCACATCTGCGACGCGAATCGGGGTTCCGTCGCTGCGGCTGTCGAGGATGATGTTGGCGACATCATCGAGGCTGCTGACCAGCCCTTCGCCTCGAATGAGCCGCTGTTCTGATCCATGCGTGATGTAGCCACCCCCGGCATTGCCATTATTTTCCTCGATCGCGGTGAACACCTGTGACAGTGGAATCCCGAAGTTCAGGAGCTTATCCGGGTCAACCTGAACTTCGTAGGTTTTGAGTTCACCGCCGAAGGTGTTGACTTCGATGACCCCGGGGACACTTCGCAGTTGAAATGCAATTTGCCAGTCGAGAATGGTGCGCAGGTCCATGAGACTCATGCTGGTACCGGGCTTTGTCCGCACCTCGAACTGATAGATTTCGCTCATACCAGTGGCAATGGGGCCCATTTGCGGTTCGCCCATGCCGGGGGGAATGTTCTCGCGGGCCTGCTGAAGGCGTTCGCCGACAAGGTTGCGAGCCCAGTAGATATCCGTGCCTTCCTCGAAGGCCACCGTGACGGCCGACAGTCCGATGCGGCTGATCGAGCGAATTTCGCTGACTTTGGGAAGACCGCTGAGCGCGTTTTCCACGGGAAACGTAATGAATTGCTCCACCTCGACCGGCCCAAGTGCCGGGCTGGTTGTGAGCACCTGCACCTGCACGTTGGTCAGGTCGGGAACGGCGTCGAGGGGCAGTGACATGGTGGCCACGACGCCCGCCCCCAGCAGCACGACGGCAAGCAGCATGACGATAAAGCGATTGTTGAGTGACCAGTTGATAAGGACTGCGACCACGTGAACCTCCCGACCGGTGATCTGGTGAGTGCTGTCTGGGTGAGCCGACAGGAATCTGCCATGTGCCCCGCGATGAACTGCCCGCTGACTATTCTGCCAGCAGTTCTGCGAGCATTTGCGATTTCAGGGCAAATCCGCCGCGCGTGACCACGGACTCGCCAGCTTTGAGGCCGGAGAGAATCTCTGCCCACTTCTCTGTGCGTCTGCCGGTTCGCACATCACGACGCTCGAACCGATCGCCGTCAGTGTGCACGAATACGAACGAGGCACCTTCATGATCAAGTACGCAGGTATCCGGCACCTGCACGACACTGACCGGGGTTGTGTTTGGGAAGGACACCTTGAGAAACATGCCGGGTTTCAGGAGTCCTTCCGGGTTATCAGCGAGAGCGCGCATGGAGACTGTGCGGCTGGCCTCGTCCACGACATCACCCGTGTAGAAGACCTTCGCCGTGAACGTGCGCCCCGGCCATGCGCTGGTCTGCAGCGTGATTTCCTGTCCCTCCAGATTCGGCAGCAGGGAGAGGTGTTCTTCGTAGATATCGACTGAGACCCAAACGGAGGAGAGATTGGCAATTCCGAGCACCTGTCGCTGCGGGCCGACGCTTTCCATGAGTACAGCGTCCTTGGAAATCACGGTGCCGTCGAAGGGCGCATGAATGGGGTAGTGGGCAACCGTCCTGCCTTGTTCGGACGGATCAATCTGCCGCAGCTCTTCGTCAGAAAACCCCAGTATCCGCAGGTTCGTCTCGTCAATCGCCACGCTGGTCTGCAATTCTTTGACGGATTGTGCTGAGACGATGGCGCTTTGTCTGGCTTCGATCTGAATCTGTTCGACGACTGACTGCAGCGTCGCTCGGGCCGCCTTCCATTCCGATTCTGCTTCGAGCAGTTGGCGTCCGGGAACGACACCGTCCTTTGACAGCGGACTGAGTCGTTCAAGGTGCTTCTCGGTGCGGTAGTTCTGGATGTAGGCATTGAGCAGTTGTTCGCGATAGTCGCCGAGTGGTCGATCCTTGAGTTGTTTTTCGATATCCTCAATGTCTGCTCCCGCGCGGATCAGTTGCAGCAGTCGACCAGTGTTTTCGGCAACTGCCTGAATCCATTCGTTTTTGGTTTTTGCGAAATCGAGCTGCAGCCGAGTCTGAAACAGTTTGAGTTTCAGCTGTCCGACTTCGCGGCTTTGAACGACAAGCAGCAAATCTCCCTGTTTGACTTTCTGCCCAAACCGCACGTGCACTTCCTCGACCCGACCTTCCACGAGCGGGAACATGTGGGTCACCGCCTCTTCATTGATCATGATCTTGCCGGTGAGCTCGATCTTCTGCACGAACGGAGCGGATTTTACTGGCTCCATGCGGATACCGGCGGCGGTCCACGAGTCCTTTGGAAAGAGCACTTCAGTGGCGGGGGCCGATTGTTCAGCAGCGGCCTGCGGCTGACCTTGTGCTGCAGCCTTCGACCGTTCGTCAGCGGCAGTCACTTTTTGGTGCGTGGCCGAAGGTGAGCTGAGCCCCGCGACCGCGAAGGTCACAGTTGCGGCAGCAAGAATTCCGGGAAGTGTAAACGAACGCCGGGACATCATTGAGCTCCTGAAGACAACCCTGCCTGGAAATCATCGCTGTGGGGAAACAAACGACCGCAGCGGAAATGGCCTGTATGGCTGGCGTGGAAAAGTCTTTAGAGCAGCGCGACTTTGTGTCGCATGGGCAAAGGCAGCGCGGCAGCGAACGTGGAGTAGAACCCGCTGCTGAAAACGGTACTGATGTGGCCGCCCGTCAGCGGAACGGTGTGCGGCACGGCGCCGTGAAGTGTGTGGCCGGCCGGCAGCATTTCGACTTGAAGAACATCCACCGCCGATTCGAGGCAGACTTCGGTTGCAGGAACAGATTCTGCGGGCAGACCGAAATGCGTGTGCCACGGTTGTTCGTGAGAATCTCCGTGATGGGGGACAGCGTGCCTTGCCTGCAGATGGAGAGTGAGTTGCAGGCGTTCGCAGCGGGAGAGTGGCCGGGGGAACGCAGTGGCATCAACGTGTGCGTGGCAGCAGGGAGCAGCCGCCTGCCAGATCATCAGCATCACGAGCAATCTGCGCAGCGATCGTCCCAGCACAGTGGCCGGGAGCAGAGTGTGACGATTGGTGAGAAGAGCAGGCATAGAAAAACCAGATGCCGACCGACGGAAGCACCTGCGTGATGCTAGCGTTCAAGTCTGCGTAAAGTCAAGGACTACCGATGGATTTCGTCCCGGAGGGGGGGGTAAGTTCAGGGGCCATTGAGGATTTGCCGGATTTGCCGGAGTTCCTCTGCAGCGGTCTCGGAGTCTTTGTACAGCTCTAAAGCGGCTTCGAGCTGTTTTCGAGCGGCGGGTTCAGTGTGGCCCTCGGGGTGCTGCTGACGAATGGCCTTGAGCAGTTGTTGCAGAAGTTCAGCGACGCCAGCCTGCGACTGAGCCTGTCGCCAGTCCTGAAGAGTTTTTTTGAGAAACGGTTCAAGGTGGCCTCCGGGGCGGAGGGCGGGGAGGAGGACAAGGATGGCTTCCAGCTGTTTTTCGGCGGCAGCCGTTTCTCCGCGTCGGTGGCGTTCGAAGGTGTTTCGAATGAGCCGTTGCAGTTCGTCATCGCCGGTGGCACCGCGACGTCGATCCGGCTGAAGTGAGCGGGTGAATTCGTAATCATCGACCTGTTGAATCCAGCTGCGCAGAAGTTCCTGTTGTTCGCTGGATTTTTCACGAGCCAGCAGAGGCAGGAGGTATTCATCGCGAGCCTTGATCCAGCCGGATCCGGCGGGCTGATCGAGCAGTTCTGCGGCGGCCTGGAGTCGTTCGGCGTCACCGGGGCTGGAACGTCGCAACATCCAGACGGCGGAGAAAATCAGCAGCAGGAGGAGTCCAACGAGCACGTAGACGTTATCAAACGCGTGGCTGATGGAGTTGAAGCGTCTGCGCGTGGGTCGAGTTTCTGCGGGCTTCACGGCTGCCGCATTTGTGTCCGAATTGATTTCTCCGTCGGAGGCGGAATCAAACGACTGCAGGTCTGTCGAATCAGAAACGGCAGTGGAGGGCCTGAGAGGTGTGTCGGCGTCTTCGAGCAGTTCGGCCTGCTCCGTTCGAGTTCTGATCTGTTCCAGTCGCCGCATGACGACGAGGGCATCGGCGGGGCGTTTGGGGGGATCTTTTTCGAGGAGCTGGCAGACGAGATCATCGAGCAGTCTGGGGATGGCGGGCACGAACCGACTGGGGCGATCGAACTGGCCAAACTGGTGTTTCTGCAGGATTTCTCCGGTTGTGGAGCCGCTGAACGGGGGTCGACCGGTGAGCATGGCGTAGAGGACGGCTCCGAGCGAGTACAGGTCGCTGCGGGGAGTTGCGCGTTGTCCGCGTGCCTGCTCCGGGGACATGTATTCTGCTGTGCCCACGACGCTGCCAGTCTGAGTCAGTCTGGATGAGGCGAACAGACTGGCGACTCCGAAGTCGGCCAGTTTCAGCGTGCGATTGCGGGTGAGCATGAGGTTGCTGGGTTTGAGATCGCGATGGATGACACCAGCGGCATGAGCGGCCTTGAGTGCTGTGGCGGCCTGCAGAGCCAGTTCCAGAACTTCGGACCATGGAATTCGACGGCGCGACTGGATTTCGGCGGTGAGTGTCGGGCCATCGACGAACTCCATGGCGTAATAGAGGCTGCCATCGGGAGTGGCACCGTCCTGATAGAGTGCGACGATATGGCGGCTGGAGAGCTGTCGCAGCACGTGAATCTCGCGACTGAAACGCTCTGCAAAACCCTCCTCCCTTGCGATGGATGCAGGAAGAACTTTGACGGCGGCCTCGAGTCCGGTATCGGTGTGGATTCCCAGATACACGTTTCCCATGCCACCTGCACCCAGGCGGCGTTCGATTCGATAGGGGCCCACCACTTCGGGATGCATGACGATTCCTTGCAGTGTTCAGATGGATTTGACACCGTCACAGGATACGGTGTCGGCTGAGTTTTGCCGGACGGGAGTTATTTTGGCAAGACCATCGACTTTTGTTGCTGCTTTGCAACGTTGTTTCTGTGCGGCCACTGGTGTTGTTGCCGGACAGCGACGCATCAGGCTGGCAGATCGATGTTTGTGTTGACGGAACACGACATTTGTTGCCCGGGCAACAGCCTGCAGCACTGCTGTTTGATGAAAGCAGCGCTGTCAATTGCAGTGTGTTCAGAGGACCGACATCCGCCTTCCCGTGTGACTTTACTGTCTGCAGCGGACAGCCCGGCATGCGTCTTTGGGGAAACATTCGGCACGGCGATTTGATGCCGGGTGTCCACCAACCAGATTGGTCAACTCCAAGTTGTAACGAACGTGTTTTGTAAAACCTTTGGTGTACTATCGGGATAATCAATTCGGTGTCCTTCAATGAAATCTTTTGGGTGTTCCTCGGCAAACGGCGCGGCACTTGCCTAAGTCGAAGTTGACCAGTCTGCAGCCCACTGTGGTGACTGCAGCACATGTCTTTTTTTTAATCAGGGGGGCATCATGTCCGACAATATCTCACGTCGATCAATTCTGCAGCAGGCGGCAGGCCTTGCTGCGGCTGCTGCCGGAGGCCTTGTGGCTGCTGGTGACAGAGGAAAGTCCGAGAAGAACGCGTATCGGCCGGCACCGGTGAAGCCACCTGCAGCGCCGGTGAAGCCGAAATATCCGTTCGGCTACACACCGTTCACGCAGAAGTGTCCTGTCCCGCGGGTGCTGTCACCCAAAGCGATTGGGCGAGAGCCGTGGAAGGTCGGTGCGGTGCATCACGGTGTTGCCCCGGAATACATGGACCGTCGCTGTGCAGATGCACCCGATGTGAAGTGGCACGAAATTTATCCGACACAGTTTTACGAACTTCGTTGCAAGGTTTCGGTGCACGAATACCTGCCTGGTGTGAAGACGCCGGTCTACGGATACGGTGGCATGATCCCGGGACCGACGATTCGGACGGTGATTGGTCAGCCCTGCGTTGTTCGCGTCTGGAACGAGCTGGATATCGAAACGGCCTGCCACTTCCATGGCAGCAACCTGCCATCGCACGCCGCTGGTGCACCCAACCAGTACGTGCTTCCGGGCCGGGCGCGGGATTATTTCCTGCCCTGCACGGTTCCCATGCAGGACGGCCGACCGGACTATTCAGAGAGCCCATCCACGATGTGGTATCACGACCGCGCTCTGGGTGTTGCTGGTGCGAACAACTACTATGGTCTGTCCGGATTCTGTCTGTCGATGGACGATCTGGAGTACGATCTTGTGAAGCGGAACATTCTTCCGCCGGCAAAGTATGATGTGCCGCTCTGCCTTCAGGACCGCTGCCTGAATCCGGACGGAAGCCTCTGCTATCTGCCCGGCCATCCCTCCGGTAACCTCGGCAATCTGTATGCGGTCAATGGCAAGGTTCAGCCAGTGCTTGCGGTTGAACGCCGCAAGTATCGCTTCCGTCTGCTGAATTCCTGCAACACACGATTCCTGCGGCTGAAGCTGCATAACAACATGAAGCTGATCTGCGTTGGTAAGGATTCGTGGTTGTACGACAGAGCAGTCGAAGAGGACAGCGTGGTGCTCTGCCCGGGCGAACGGGCGGACATCGTGATCGACTTCACCGACTGCGACAAGGAGGTTTACCTCTGCAATCTCGTGGAACAACTGGACGGCTGCAAGCCCGCCGGCAAGCCACGCTGTGGTGAGGAGTACGGCAGGGGCGGCTATCAGAAGAACGACAGGGAGGGATATGGCTCGGACAGCGACCGCGGGTACGACAAGGACGACGACTATGACGATCGGAAGTATTCGATTTACGGACAGGCATCTGACTGCTGTGTGCCATGGTTGAAGTTTGTCGTGGAAGGTCCGAAGCAGTATGACTGTGCGACGGTGAAGCATGGTGACTACCTGCGGCCACATCGGCGGCTGAACCCCGCTGCCTGCGAAGCGACACGATATTACGATATCGAGTCATCAGGGAACGGCTATCATGTGAATCGGCGGCCGTATGAGCCGGCAGCGTGCTATGAGTCACCGAAAATCGGTACTCTTGAACGCTGGGTTTACCGCAACAAGACGGCTGACGCATGTCCGATTCACATTCCGGGCGGTTCGTGCCAGGTGGTCCGCATCAACAGCAAGGCCCCTTACCGGACTCATTCGCAGAAGTGTGACACGGTGACGATTTACGGAGGCGAGGAAGTGGAGATTCTGAAGCACTTCAACACGTTTGCGGGTACATACACCGCGCACTGTTCAAGCGTGGAGTACGACTATCGCCACGGGATGGTGAATTATCGCACGCTGCCGAAAGGTGCAAAGTACTGAGTTGACCTTCCGTGGTCCTGACTGGCGCATCGCAGTTTTCCGTTTTGGAGGCTGCGATGCGTTTTTTTATTCGAGTGCTTTCAGACGTTTTCGGAGGTAGTCGGCACGGGCGAGGTTTCGGCGATCGGTTTCGAGTGCCTCGCCGTGGAGTTTCTGCAGGTGAGCGGGCTGTGTGTGGATAAACAGCTCGTTGATGGTGGATGCTGAGATGTGCGGGATGAGTTCGAGCCGGGCACCCATGCGAACGAGTGACAGCCAATGCATGGTTTCTTCAGAGCTGATGGTGCGGGCGCTGGTGAGCGTACCGAAAGCGCGGGCCACCTGATCGTGAATCTGACTGCGGTTATCGCGGAGCATCAGGTCGCGAATGCGACGTTCCCAGGTGACGATCTTGTGAACAACGTCCTGCACTTCGGTGATCAGTTCCGCTTCCGATTTGCCGAGGGTGACCTGGTTGGAGACCTGATAGAAATCACCGAGAGCCTGACTGCCTTCGCCATAGAGCCCGCGAACAGCGACGTTAATCTTTTGGGCGGCCTGATGGACCTTTTGGATCTCGCGTGTGATACGGAGCGCCGGGAGATGCAGCATCACGCTGAGCCGAATGCCGGTACCGACATTTGTGGGGCAGGCGGTGAGGTACCCAAGCTGGGGATGGAAGGAGAACGGGATGCGGGATTCGATGTAATCGTCCAGCTGATCACACGCATTCCAGCATTCATCGAGGGCCAGTCCGCTGTGCAGAACCTGAATGCGGAGGTGGTCCTCTTCGTTGATCATGACGCTGTGGAACTCACCATCGCTGACAGCAACGGCGCGGGGACCTTCGGCGCGGCCGAGCTCACGGCTGATGAGCTGGCGTTCCATGAGGAACTGGGCATCGAGTGACGAGAGGGTTTCCACGTTCACATGGTGCAGTGCGCGTCCCATGAAAGGTTCGCGGAGTGCATCGAGCACGCGGTGGACGAGTTCATGGCGGACGTCTGCAGAAGCGCGTGTGATGAAAGGGAATCCCGCGACGTTGCGTGCCAGTCGAACGCGACTGGAAATGACAATATCGGATTCCGGGCCGTCCCCGCGGAGCCATTCACCGCTTGTGGCCGCAAGTCCATCGATCCAGGTCTGGTTTTGCTCCGCACCTGCTGACAACGATCACCTCTTGAGAAAATATCAGGCAAAGCCCATGCAGGCGAAGTTGCCTGCCGTCGGAAGTTTAATCAGACACTGACTGCCGGTACAGTGAACAGCAGTGAATGAAGGTATCAGGGCTGCGGCGGAGTCTGCGGCGGCGACGTGGCTGCCGGACGACGGACGTCGGCTTCGAGAGCCGCAATCTGATCGCGAAGCAGGGCTGCAGATTCGTAATCCTCCGCCTCGACTGCTGCGCGGAGTGAATTTCGCAGGTGCACCAGTCGAGCCTGGTCCTGCGTCCCCATCAGGGCGTGTCGGGGACGCTTGCCGATGTGGGTGGTGTCTTCGTGGATGTTTTCAAGAAGTGGGATGAGTTCTTCGAGAAATTCGGAGTAGTCGTGGGCACAGCCGAAACGGCCGGACTCACGGAATTCATTAAACGTGATGCCACACTCGGGGCAGGCAGCAACGGAATGAGCCGCAGAGGAAATCAGGTCGCCGAATTTTGCCGCGAGGTCCTGGAGCACTTCTTCGGGGGTCTCGGCGGATTTCTCCAGATATTCGCGCGCACACGTCTCGCAAAGATGCACCGCCACGGCTTTGCCGTCGCGGATTTCCGTGATGTGCAGGGTGGCCGTTTTCGTGCAGCGGCGACACTTTTTCATGGAATTATTACCGGAGTTGGGAGTGGAAAAGGAAACTCCCGGTATCATCGGCTGACAGAGACGGTTCGGCAAGGTCGAGTCAGGCAATTTCCCGGACAGTCGCCCGACCCAGACCTTCAACGTCTCGTTTTCCCGGCGGAAACACATTCATGACAGCAGACCTTCACCCGTCGGCACCACGAAAAACTGCCAGCCTGGTTGTCAACCGGAATGGCAGGTTGCGGGTATTACTCGAGATTGCGGGGAAGAGTCATTGAAGATGCTCACAGAGAAAAAAACTGATCAGCTGTCCAGCTGATCAGCTGATTTTGAGAAGGGTGCTGGCAGGGAAATGGACCGAATTGAGGGGAATTTTCTTCCCATGGAAACGCGAGTGTCTGACGGTCTGACTTCGTGGCTGGGTAAGCTGACGTTCCGTCAGGCGTCGCGCGAAGCCGGATGCTCGGCTGTTGCAGGATGCCTTCGACTCTGTGCTCTGCTGGCGGCACTGCTCCTGCATACGACGGTCAGTGCTCAGTCGCCCATGGCTGATCCTGAGCGCTTCACAGCGGCGACAGCGGCGGCAGGGGAAGGCAGGCTCGACGAACTTCTCGCGAAGTGGATCTCGGCCGGAACGCCAGCGGAGACGATTCGCATGACACTCCTCGAAGTCGTGCTGCCCTGGGACCAGCCAAAAGTCGTGCGTCGCTGGCCGGCATCCGACACTGGTCGAAATGCGGGGCTCCTGTCATTCGAGCGTTCTGCAGGTCTGCTGCTGGTACGGCATTCGCTCGAGGCCGCGGCGGGGGACGAACTGATTTCACGTCTGCAATCGCGGCTTTCGAATGCATCGTCGGCAGCGGACTCGACAGTGTTGCTCTGGCAGCTTGCCGTGCTGTCTCGCAACCCGCAGCGGCTCCGGTCTGCGGTACACGCCGCTGCTGCCCTGCAACCGCTGCAGCTCACCGAAAGCACGCTGGAGGTGCTGGTCTTCTGGATGGATGCTGCGACGGCCGAACTGGGGACCACGGAAGCCGAAATTGCTCGATCAGCTCTTGATCAGCTGTTTCCAGCGGCGCTTGCTGTTCCCACCTCGTCTCGCTGTTCACAGCATCTTGCCGGACTGGCACTGCGAATGTCGCGGTGGCACTGGCTGCAGGATCACGCCGAGCAGGCGCGGCGCTGTCTGCATCTGTCGGATGTGCTCGCGGAACGAGCAGCAGATCTCCAGACGGAGACCGCGCGGGTGCGGATGCTGGTGACGCACTACACAGAATCCGCTCGATTGCTGATGCTGATCGGAACACCGGCGGATGCCGTTCAGAGGCTGCTGGTGGCTCGGAGTCTTCTGATGAATGCCATGGCTGCAGGTGGTGGTGAGCTGACTGAACTGGCGGGAATGGCTGCCGTTCTGCAGGGTGTTGAACCAGCTGTCAAGTATCGATTGCTTGAAGAACTTCTGTTCCTGGCGAACGGCCGCGAGTTGATTGTTTCTGAACCCGTCTGGCCACCGGCAGCACCGAGCCCGCTGCTGGTCGCATCGCTCCCGGAGCGAGTTCGTGAACGCTGGTTTGCGTCGTCTGCAGGTCGTCAGCAGGCTCCGATCGTACCGGTCGCAGAACTCACCCGCACCGCGGTGGCTGCAGGGATTACCGGGGAACTCGAAGAACGCCTTGGCAGACTTGTGCAGCTGGGCCACGCTCCCGCACAACTCGCACGGCTGATGCTGTATCTGGAGCAGGGCCGTATCACTGCGGCAACGGATGACGCAGTGCAGCTGCTGCGGCGACAACGTACAGAGGACGTGAATGAGCAGCGCATCGATCAACAACTGCTGTGGTCACTGCAGCGATCCGGGATCGATTTCAGCTTCCCCTTGTATGATGCCATCATGCGGCAGCCCGGTCCGAGTATGCGCACAGTGCTGCAGTCGCATCGGTCTGAGCGGACACCGCCGGGGGGACTGATTTGGTGTGAAGATCCGGAATTCGGCCGCAGTGGTGGTCCGTTGCTGCAGGCTGCACATGTGACGGGTGATGGAGTCCTGCTGCACCAGGCGTCCCGCAGTTCCGCCACATGTCTGTTACCATGGCCTGTCGCTGGACCGTTCATGTTTTCACTGCGAACGCTGCTGAACTCGTCGCAGCAGTCCGGTACGGGTTTTGATGGATTTGCGGTGTTCACGGCGGCAGCATCAGATCGAACGCTGGTTGGCGGTACAGGGAGTCAGGCGACACTGTCGCGGACAGGGCGATTTCATCGACCAAATGAATTCGGCTGGCACTCGGTTCGTGTGACTGGGGAACAAATCAGCCTCCAGGTGAACGGCCACCCGCAGTGGCACATGCCGGTGCTGGACACATCTTCTCCCTGGCTGATGATGCAGATCGATGGCTCGGGGATGGGAGTATTCAGTGACCTCGAGCTGAATGATGCAGTCACAGTACCGCGCGAGGTTCGGCTGTCAGCTGATTCGTCCCTTCGCGGCTGGAGTGCCCATCGCTACGGCCAGTTGCTGCCTCGCAGTGATCGTGTTCCAACCGTTGCACCAGCCACAGTGCGCAGCGGTCCATCACCACCGACCGCCAATTCCGACTGGTCTGTTACGGATGATGTGATTATCGGTCGCAGCGCAGGCGAGGGTGGCAGTCCGGGAGCCATCTTTCCGTTATCAGGCGTTGGTTTTCTGCAGTATTCGCGACCGTTGTACGCTGGTGAAGTGCTGACGTGGGAGTATGAATATCAGCCCGGTGATGATGGTGCCTGCGTGGCACTGGGGTCAGTGGCCATTCAGGTGCGTCCAGAGGGAGTTTTTGTGCATGGCATTCCGTCAGACGGCCTGGAATGGACGATGTTTCCGCCTGACTGTGAGTTCCGTGCGGGGAGCGCTTTGGCCTCTGCACTTCCGGTGCGGTCGGGCTGGAATTCCGCCAGCCTTCGTGTGGAACGGGACAGGGGAGTGCTGACGGTCAATGATCAGCAGGTTCTGGAACTGCCTCTGGCCCCTCTGACCGATACTCGGCCCGGCCTGTGCTTTCGCCGCGGTCGGTCTCCTTACAGGGTCCGTCGGATGGTCCTCCGCGGTGACTGGCCGGAACAGATCACGAATTCCGACCTGCAGGGATTGCTGCGCCGACAGTCAGAGACGGTCATCGCTGAGCCGAAAGAGCAGGCGGATCAGATGATGAGCATTGCGGATGAGTGGGTGCAGCTGCAGCGCGCTGACGAGGTGCTGCGGGAATGTCAGGATCTTTCTGACGAGCAGCGATGGCAGCGTCTGGCAGACTGGGTACTGCCTCCGGGAGGCGGAAGGCTGCGATCAGCTGGAGTGATTGTGGAGCAGGGGATCACAGAGGGGACTGCGGGCGATCGTCGGGTTGATTCGCCTTTGCAGGAGTGGATTCGTGTGGCGATACGAACGGGCCGCCTGAGTGATGCGGAATCCCGTCTGAGGCAGTTCACAGCGACGAATGCGCGCACACGTGCGGAAGGCACAGCGGCACTGGCACTGTGCGCAGTGATCGCTCGACGCGCGGATGCGATTGATCAGCTTGAAAGGCTGTTGCCGATGCTGTCTGCGGAAGGCAAAGGGCTTCGCTGGCTGCTGCTGGCTGTGCTCGACGAAGGTCATGCGCGGCCAGAGCTCGCGTCGGTATCACGGAGGATCATCAACAGCGATCTGTTCGACTGGCAGATTGACCAGCAGCACACAAATGCAGCGGACGCCAGGGTGCTGCAGCTGCTGGCGGGACTGCGAGCGAGGCTGGAGCACACAGCGCATTCAGAGTCCGGGAAATCCAACGCCGGCGCCGCCGACACGGCACTGGCTCCGGATTCACCCGCAGGGCGACTGCGTGGCTGGCGGGTACTGTCGAATTCAGACAACTCGGTCACCGTCCCCGGCACTGCAAACTGCGATTGGCTGGCATTGCCGGATGGTCGCGTGCTGCTCGCTCCACGAAGCGCTGAAGTATTCGGGATCCTCAAACGACCGATTGCAGGAGATTTCACATTTCGGTTAACAGTGCGCGGGGCCGCTGCGGAGGCTGGCGGGCCCGATTCCCTGCCACTGCCGGACTTTGGCGGCGTCTGTCAGGAGGCGGCAGCGAAGATTCCTGCTGATGCATCCTCTGCACGATACCAGCTGGAACGGCGTGGAATGGACCTGACGCTGACGCTGAACGAGAGACCTCTGTTGCAGAGGACACTGACAGGTCGCGAGCTGCCATGGCTGATGCTTCGCTGCGGGCGCGTTCCGGGCGCTGTGATCGAGGAACTGCAGCTGGAGACGGCTGCAGAGGAGCCGGACATCGTTGAGCTTCCATTCGACACATCGCTGAGCGGGTGGCGACAGCCACTGCTGCCCGGTGGTGGTTCGCTTCGAGTGGAGCGTGCGAGTGATGCTGACTGGCGTGCAGATGAGGCTCGGCTGGTGGGGGCATATCGCAGCGAGTCAGCGGGCTGCTGGCGTCCGGGCCTCCTGCAGTTCATGGTGCCACTCCCCGAGCGACTGCGGATCAGCTGGTCGTTCCGCTGGGAACCGGGACGCTGGCTCGTGCATCCGGTTGTGGGAGACCACGTGCTGTTTCTTGAACCCGGTGCTGGAATCTCTGTTGGCAGGCTCTCACAGGTCTGCGGACCGCGACCTGAAATCTCAGCAGCCTCGGTGCGGGAGGCGTGCAGGAAAATCGAAGAATCACGCTGTGAACTCTCCGGTGACCCGTGGCAGCAGGCGGCGGTTGAGATTGACGGGAATGGTCTGGAATTGTGGCTGAATGGGCAACCGGCTGCCGCGTGGCAGCTCCCCGATTCGGAAGACCGCCGGTTTGGTTTCTTTCACTGGAGCGATCAGGTGGTCGCTGAAATTCGGTCACTGGAACTGCGGAAATGGAATAGATCTGCCGCAGCGCCATAAACAGCAGCATCGCCGTGGGATGGTGGAGCGGTGTTCAGTGCCCACGAATAATTTTGCAAGGTTTTACCCTCGCAGCTTGACCCTCCGGGCACACCGTACAACGGGGAGTCAGTCCCGTTCGGCTGTCGCGCTGGCAGCTGCCCCGCTGACACTTGCCCGTTTTCCCCGAGGCTCCTAAACTTCGGAACAGAATTCGCTGCGAAAGGCGGAAAATGGCAAATCTGATCCAAAGCTGCCATTTTGGCTGTCTGCCTGCCTCGCGCAGCGGTTATTCCCAACGGGAATGGCTGCAACGTCAGGATCCCTGGCCAAAAAATTCGTTTTTTCTGAGAACAGTCGCTAGAGTAGGTAGTCAGAACTTTTACGAACACAAATCGACAAGACCGAGGACGTCGAATGTACGAGCGTTTTACTGATCGGGCCCGAAAAGTGATGCAGCTGGCGAACCAGGAAGCCCAGCGATTCAACCATGAATACATCGGGACCGAGCACATTCTCCTGGGTTTGGTAAAGGAAGGTTCGGGCGTCGCAGCCAACGTCCTGAAGAATCTGGACGTGGATCTTCGCAAAATTCGGATCGAGGTCGAGAAAATCGTCCAGACCGGGCCGGACATGGTGACCATGGGAAAACTCCCTCAGACGCCTCGGGCCAAGAAGGTCATCGAGTACGCCATGGACGAGGCGCGGAACCTGAACCACAACTACGTGGGAACCGAGCATTTGCTCCTGGGGTTGCTTCGCGAGCAGGAGGGCGTGGCGGCTCAGGTTCTGATGAATCTCGGCATGAAGCTCGACGACGTCCGCGAAGAGGTGCTCAATCTGCTGGGTCACGGCATGGAATCGGCCGAGCCGGGCAGTGAAGAGCGAGGCGGTTCTGCCCCGGGAACAGCTGCACCGCAAAAAGGTGGCAGTCGCAGTAAAACGCCGGCGCTTGACAGTTTCGGCCGCGACCTGACAGAGCTGGCCCGCCAGAAAAAGCTGGATCCGGTGATTGGTCGCGAACGGGAAATCGAGCGTGTCGTTCAAATTCTCTGCCGACGCCAGAAAAACAACCCAGTGCTGCTCGGCGAGGCCGGAGTCGGCAAGACGGCCATCGTCGAGGGCTTCGCTCAGATGGTGGTGGATGGTGCTGTGCCCGACATTCTGGCCGACCGTCGTATCATCGTGCTTGACCTTGCCATGATGGTGGCGGGCACGAAGTATCGGGGACAGTTTGAAGAGCGAATCAAGGCGGTGATGAACGAGGTTCGCCGCGCCCGCAACACCATCTTGTTCATTGACGAACTCCACACATTGGTGGGGGCTGGTGGTGCCGAAGGAGCAATCGATGCATCCAACGTGCTCAAACCAGCACTCAGCCGCGGTGAGATTCAGTGCATCGGAGCCACAACGCTGGATGAGTACCGCAAGTACATCGAAAAGGACAAAGCTCTCGAACGCCGCTTCCAGACAGTAATGGTAGAGCCCCCGTCTGCCTCCCAGGCAATCGAGATTCTCAAAGGGCTTCGCGATCGATACGAGGAACACCATCGCGTACAGATCACTGATGACGCACTCGAAGCGGCCGTCGAGATGTCCAATCGCTATATCACTGCCCGCTGCCTTCCGGACAAGGCGATTGATGTCATCGATGAAGCCGGTGCCCGCGTGCGACTCAAATCCATGGTTCGCCCACCGGACTTGAAGGAGCTTGAAGAGGAAATCCAGAGGCTGAATGCGGCTAAAGAGAAAGCTGTTGCCGAGCAGCAGTTCGAAAAGGCGGCCAGCTTCCGCGACCAGGCCGAAAAGCTCCGCCGAAAAAAGGACGAGCTCACCGAAGAATGGAAGGAACGGTCTCGGCAGACGGACGGCGTGGTGGATGCGGAGGTGATCGCTGAGGTCGTGGCCCGCATGACCGGCATTCCGCTCACGCGACTGTCCAGCGAAGACGCGGTGCGTCTGCTGCAGATGGAGCAGGAACTTCACAAACGCGTGGTCAGCCAGGACCAGGCGATTTCTCAGGTCTGCAAAGCCGTCCGCCGCAGCCGCAGCGGGCTCAAGGACCCCAAACGTCCCACCGGTGCCTTTCTGTTTTGCGGTCCCACTGGTGTCGGCAAAACACTCCTCGCAAAAACGCTCGCCGAGTTCATGTTTGGCGACGAAGATGCCCTGATTCAGATCGACATGTCCGAATACATGGAGAAACACAACGTCAGCCGCCTGATTGGTGCTCCTCCAGGCTATGTGGGCTTCGAGGAAGGCGGACAGCTGACCGAAAAAATCCGTCGCCGTCCATACGCTGTGGTACTGCTCGATGAAATCGAAAAAGCA
>JBJTOP010000317.1:0-24183 GCA_046074645.1 Planctomycetaceae bacterium
CCTGGCCGCTGGTGGACACAAAGACGTCGCGTCCTGTGGTCCATCGGCAAACTGCGAAAGTCTGACCGGCTTCGCAGTTTGATTCCTTCGCGGTGCCGGTGGTCGAAGAAGATGATGGTCAAATTATGGCACGATTTCACGGGGTGGGCTGTCATCGCCATCATGAGCCCGCTGAGCTGCGGCGGGCTCGGGTGGCTCCGGAACAGGCTGAGATGCAGAGTCGTCGCCGCCCGCGACTTTCGCTGAATCCCGCTCCACGGTACCCACATGAGAGGGCCACGCAAATTCAGCAGGTTCGGCATGGATGTGCTTGTTGGGACGTGCGTGAGTCCGCGCCAGTGAACGCAGGCGGGCATCCTGGATGGCATCCGCGTTCCAACTGCCTTCGGCCAGCTGCACACCATTCACGTCAAGCAGATTTCCCGTGGACAGATTCAGCGCTGTGATGGATTTGTTGTAATTGATCACCTGTCGATAGTAAGCAGCTTCAGCCTCTGCAAGGCTGGCCTGAGCTCGCAGCACCAGGTCAAGAGTCGTTGTGCCAACCTCCCGTTCCGCTTCCAGCAGCTCTACACGCTTTTCTGCCGCAAGGACTCGGTTGAAGTTCGATTCTGCAGCTGCCCACGCTGCCGCAACATCCTGAATCGCTGTCGCAATATCGTGTGCAATGCTGCGTTCCTGCGCTGCAAGGACAGCATTCGCACGTGCCAGTTGAAGTTCATAATTGCGGGCCTGGCTGCGAGGTTGCCGGAGTCCGATTGGAATCGACATCTCCAGCCCCATTGACCACGTGTCCAGATCCTGCCCAGTCATCGATCCATATCCGCTGCTGCCGTTCCCAGAAATCAACTGGTCACCGAATCCGTTGACGGCATAGGAGCCGACGGCATCCAGCTGTGGCCGCACAAGACTGCGAGCCGCATTCAGCTGCAGCTGCAGGCTGCGAATCTGCCACTTCTGACGACGAAGTTCGGTCCGCTTCACCAGACCATCCGTCAGACACGCTTCCCAGTCCGCGTGAAACTCCGCTTTCACCGGCTCCGTCACAGGACGCAGCACAGTGCCGTCGTTCATCGGGAGAGCAATCAGTCTTCGAAGTGCACTTTCGCTGTTGTAGACGGCGTTGAGTGCCAGCTCCAGCTGGGCACGAGTTTCATAGAATCGGTCGCGAGCCTGCAATTCATCAGCCAGCTTCAGCGTTCCCACCTCGACCTTGGTGCGAGCTTCGCGCCAGGTCTGAAAGGCACTTTGATGAGTAGCCACGGTGGTGTCATAGATTCGGTATGCAAGATACAGGTCCCAGTAAGCGTTCTCGATGTCGCGAAGTCCGTTGCGAACTGCGATTTCAAAGTCGGCCAGCGTGATGTCCTGATTGATCCGTGCAATCACAACCCCCTGACTCACACCGGCGATGGCACCGAAACCCGGACGCAGAGGACCGGCGACTCGAGTGAATTCCGTGCCTGCACCCGCCAGCAATGGCTGACGTACCTGAGCGCCAAGCGAACCTGAGTAGGACGACGGATATTGCGGCGAGCCGAACGCGCTGCCCAGGTAGTCCCACGAATGGAACACGCCAACAGAGCCGCCACTCGCCAATGCCTTATCAACCCCGGTGCGAAAAGCCGCCGTCTCGCTGCCAATGGAAAACGGAGCTGACTGGTGAGTCATGCGGCGGTCGCGTCCCCAGCCCATGTTGGTGGACCACCGTGCATCAAAGTCCGACAGAGCTGCCTCAAGCCCGCGTCGACCGAAAAGGACTCCGGTTTCCTGAATGGCTGAATCATAGACCGTAGAGACGCCCTCCGGTCCCGATAGCACCCGGGCTGCACCCGCCCCCCCCAGAGCACTCGCTTCCACAACCTGATTCCGGGACAACGCAGTCAGTATGGCCTCTTCAAGAGTGAATTCCCGAACTTCGTCATCAACGCGACGGTCCAGACTTCGAGGGGCATCCGTCGTCCGCACCGCCTCCGTTGTCGTCCCATCCACCAGCGGATGTTCGATCGCCGTATTGTGCGACTTGAAATACTGCAGCTGCTTCTCGCCGTCGATGTACTGCAGATCGGAAAGACCAGCTTTGGTTGTCGTCGAACAACCAGGCTGAGTAATGGCGACAGCGAGCGGGATTCCCAGCCATGCTGCGGCCAGACCGCCTCGCAGGCCCTGGATCAGTGTCCAGCCAGAAGAGCGCCGGCCGGGCAGACCGCGAACGCGCGAAGAAAACAGCTGCCGAATTCGCAAAGCCAGACGATTCATGAAACGTCCCTGTCAACTTCAGTGGCCGCAGGAATCAGCGCGACAACCAGCAGGTTGTCCACGTGCCCTGCACCCAATTCCTCAGACAGGTGTCCTATCGTCGATTCCTTCGGCAAGCCTTGAATATTCGGAGAGGGGACCGTATTCGGTATAAGGCTTTCCAAGCGTTTTTCTGATAAACACAACCTCACCTGCGTCGTTTCCCTCAATTGCGTGACCGGCAAACTGCAGGGCATATCCGGCAAAAAAACTCGAAATCGCCCAGTACCACTCAAGTCCACCAGTCAGCAGAAGTACTGGAACAACAAACGTCACCGGGATGCCGATGGTGTGCAGCAACTGATTCCAGCGATTGCGGTGCCGAGGCAGATAATTTCGGAAGAATTTTCTCAGCATGAACCTCCCCTGATGAATTGGCGTTGAGAAAGTTGCACGGAACTGCAGTTCCCGCCCCAAAACGCTCTACAATCGCCGAATCGCCCGCTCCGCGTCAGTCCAACATCAGGATTTCCCGAAAAACTCCACAAAATCTGGGAATTTTGCCTGGTCAGGCCTTGAGAAGCTCACGTCTTCACAGGAACAATCCTCCGAATCGTGCGATGTCCCAATCGCGAAGGTGTCAGCAGTGCGTGCCGCAGACAGACCAACCCGAAGATCGATCCAGGTGGCGGCTGTCGTCGCCCTGGTGCTCAGCGCGCTCTTCGGACCGTCCCTGCACCTGCTTCAGCACACCGCCTCCGCCGACACCCCCGCTCGTACCTGTGCCTGTGTTCACGACGCCTCTGCCGAACTCAACCACTTTCCCGCACATCCTTCAGCCGCAGAACCGCCTGCATCGCCAACGGGTCACCATGACCCCGACACCTGCAGCGTTTGTCTCACGTTTTTCCTGCAGACACACTCCATCGAACACGCACAGGATCTCCGTGCTGTCCCGATAGAGATCCGGCGAATCCTGCCACACGACAGCATTGGCAGCGGGCCTTCAATAAAAATTGCTGCGGCCCGAGGTCCCCCCCGTGATTGAAGCGATGACGCTCACCGCGTCAACTTGAAACGCTCTCACTCTGCCCCACACCAGCCCAGGCTCCATTGAACCCCCAGGGGTTGCCTCGGGTTGTCAGTCTCGCTTCACAATTCGGTCGCCGCTGCTTTGCTGGCCGACCGAGATTTATGGGAAATATCACATGTGCTCGCCTTCTTTGCGCCGCAGTCGCGGCTTCACCCTGATTGAACTGCTCGTCGTTATCGCCATTATCGCCGTCCTCGTCGCCCTGCTGCTGCCTGCTGTCCAGCAGGCCCGGGAAGCAGCTCGCAGAACCCAGTGCAAAAATCACCTCAAACAGATTGTCGTGGCACTGCACAACTACCATGACGTTCACAAGACGTTTCCTCCAGGCTGGATTGCTGTGAATCCCTTTGGCCTGCCCAGCGCCCACGACGGAGGCAGCGGTGCTGGCTGGGCCGCCATGGTGCTCCCAATGCTGGAGCAACAAAATCTCTGGCAGCGTTTTCAGTCCAGTCGCTATCTCACAGATCCTGTGAATTCGACATTTATCTCAGCTGAACTGCCCATGTACCGCTGTCCCTCCGATCCTCAGCCGCCGTTTTTTGACCTCAAGGAGGAAGGCAGCGACCAGATCCTTGCCCGACTTCCTGTCGCCAACTACGTCGGCGTCTTCGGCACTGAAGAACTCCACGGCTGCGAATACGACCCCGGAATCGCTCCCGTCAGCCCCACTGGACAGTGTCTGGGTGACGGCATCTTCTTCCATAACAGCAGAGTTCGGATCAGTGACATCACGGACGGCACCAGCAACACAATCATCGTCGGTGAACGTCGCACAGATCGCCTGCTGGACTGGTACTCCACCTGGCCCGGCATGATTGCTGAAGGCGAAGAGGCATTTCAGCGAATTCTTGGAGTTGCCGACCATCCGCCGAATGATCCACACCTGCATTTTGATGACTTCAGCAGCCTGCATACTGGCGGTGTCCAGTTCGCACTCGGTGACGGGGCCGTCCGATTCATCTCCTCCAGTGTCGATGAACGCGTTTACCGCGGGCTGGCTACGATCGGCGGTGGTGAAGTCACAGGCGATTTTTAAACCGTTTCGGCCCTGCCCGCTTTCCTCGGCAGGGCTGCCATGCATAAACTTCCCGTGTGGCCGGCACTCCCAGGTGCCGGCCACGTCGCTTTTATTGCCTGCAGAAAAGCGCGAAGAGGACAGACGTTTCTCAGAACGCAACGCCACCCTCGGCTGAACAAGGAGTCCCAAAGTGTCCATGCGATTGCTGTTTGTTCTGCTCCTGACACCCATCTGCTGTCTGACCGATCCACCCGTTGCCGCCGATCAGCCGCTGAATGTGTTGTTCATCATCGCCGATGACCTGAACAACAGTCTCGGATGTTACGGCGACCCACTGGTCCAGACTCCCAATCTCGACAGACTGGCTGCGCGCGGGACACGATTTGAAACGGCAAACTGCACATTTCCATTGTGCGGTCCCAGTCGCAATTCAATGCTCACAGGCCTCTATCCCAATTCCACGGGCATCCTTGCCAACAGTCAGATCTTCAGACAGACGATTCCTGAGGCCATCAGTCTGCCGCAGTGTTTCCGGCAGCAGGGTTACTTCGCAGCCCGCATCGGAAAGCTCTATCACTACAATGTTCCCAACTCAATCGGTACCGTGGGACATGACGACCCAGCCTCGTGGGAACTCCAGCTCAACCCAGCGGGCGTCGATCGCACGCTCGAACACGAACGCATCTTCTCACTCGTGCCCGGGCAGTTCGGAGGAACTCTCAGCTGGTACGCGTCGCCCCACAGCGATGAACACCACACGGATGCCATGCAGGCCGCCGATGCCGCATGGGTGCTCGAACGCTGTGCTCGCGAAGGCCACCGTCCATTCTTTCTGTCCGTAGGCTTTTTTCGCCCTCACACACCCTACGTGGCGCCGCAAAAGCCATGGTTCGAGATGTACGACGCTCCTGCCATGCCGCTGGTCAAAGACACGGAAGCCGATCTCGCCGACATCCCCGCACTGGCGCTCGCCAGCAGAAAAAAAGAACAGCTGACAATGACCGACGACCAGCGTCGTCAGGCCCGGCAAGCCTACTACGCCAGCATCAGCTTTATGGATGCTCAGGTAGGTCGCATTCTCGAAGCACTCGATCGGCTCCAGCTCGCTGACCGCACCATTATCGTCTTCACCAGTGACCACGGGTATCACCTCGGCGAACATGGCCTCTGGCAGAAACAGAGCCTGTTCGAAGAGAGCAGCCGCGTTCCGCTGCTGATTGTGGCGCCCGGTACAGCAGCCGGGCAGATCTGCAGGGCACCCGTGTCTCACGTGGACATCTTCCCCACACTTGCAGAACTCGCCGGAATCCAGCCCCCGGCAGGTCTGCAGGGACAAAGCCTTCTGCCACTGCTGAGGGACGGCGGGGCAACAGGTCGCGGCTGGGCACTCACCCAGGTCGTGAGGGGGAACAACGCCGGTAACGCTGCCAAAAAAAATCAACCCGGAACAGACTCGGGTTCCTCAAGGCTCTTCGGTTACAGCATCCGCACACAGCGTTACCGCTACACCGAATGGGACGCAGGCCGCGCAGGACGTGAACTCTACGACCATGAGACCGATCCCCGTGAACTGACTAATCTCGCCGAGCATCCCGGTCACGCCACGACCGTCACAGAACTCACTGCCCTGCTCAAACAGGCCGTCAACTCCTCTCTGCCAGCGTCCGGCCAGATCCCCGAACTCCGCGAAGGTCTCTGGGCTCCGCTGCTCCTGAAACCCTGAAGCCCCACGGCCCCGAACCGGAATCCAGCCCATGCAATCAAACCGTCAGCAGCTCACCAGCCTGCCCATCGCTCCCAACTCACTTGCCGCCTGTGCTGCCCTCGCCATCTGCCTGTGGGCAGCCCCGGGCACTTCGACCGCCGCCACCGCACCGCAGCAGCCTCCCGCAACCACTGAACTTGTGGACCTCTGGGAGGGTCCGGCGCCGGACGAAACCACACGCCAGCCGGGAACAGCGCTACCGCAGCGTCCGGAAGAACAACCCCCCGTCACTCGCATCACCGG
The DNA here is from genome assembly GCA_046074645.1 of Planctomycetaceae bacterium. Classification (GTDB taxonomy): domain Bacteria; phylum Planctomycetota; class Planctomycetia; order Planctomycetales; family Planctomycetaceae; genus SXXK01. The sequence goes on from JBJTOP010000317.1 coordinate 6,358, forward strand.
CATCACGCAGCCGCAACTGGCTGTCTGCCTCGCAAAGCAGTCCACCGTCCCGCGTCGCGCCGTGCTGATACTCCCTGGCGGAGGATTTCGTCGCGTGGTCGTGGACAAGGAAGGCACCGAAATTGCCACGTGGCTGAATGATCTCGGAATTTCTGCCTTTGTTCTGCGCTACCGCACCGCCGATGACTCCACCAAATCGCCGTGGCTCAAACCACTCCAGGATGCCCAGCGTGCGATGGCTTTGATTCGTTCCCGCGCCGCTGAATGGCAGATCGACCCGGATCAGCTGGGAGTGGCCGGATTCTCTGCCGGTGGTCAGACCGCTGCCAGACTTCTGGGGGATGGCGGACAGTCGGCCTATCGACTTTCGGCCGGCGATCCCGTCGACAGGCTGTCCCATCAGCCCGACTTCGCCATGCTCATCTACCCATGGAATCTCTGGAATCCCGATACCGAACAACTGCTGCCAGAGCTGCAGATCTCGCCCGGACTTCCACCCGTGTTTCTTGTGCACACACACGATGACTCCGCTTCTTCACTCAGCTCCGCAATGTTCTACGCAGCTCTGCGAAAGCACAGGGTTCCTGCCGAACTGCACGTTTTCGCCAGTGGTGGGCACGGCTACGGGCTCCGCCAGATCGCCGGTTCTCGCATCAGTTCATGGCCGGAACTGGCAGCTCACTGGCTGCAGGCACTGCCAACACCCGACGAAAGGAAATGACAGCATTCTGCCATCCATCATGAAAACCAGCCCGAATCCGCTGATCCACTCCCTGTCTTCTGCGTTTTTCAAAGCAACATCACTTCAGTTCTCACGTTCCTTACGAAAGGTGTCGCATGTCGCTTGAACCAGAAGGCTCTCCAGAATCCTGGCCACCACTTGGGCTGCCCGCCGGCAGCGTCCGCGCTCTGCTCACACTCACCGTCGTCGGAATCGTCATCCAGGCGATCGTCCGTGAACGCACTCTCGACATTATCTGGACCGAAACGCTCCTTATTGCACTTGCCTGGTACTTCACATCCCGCCGCTTTGTGGCACTCCCTCCAGACGTGATTGACCGACTGCAGCAGGAAGGAATTATTGAGCGTGAGTCGTCTCCGCTGTTTCTGCCGCGACACAGCATTCGCGTGATTCTGGCGGGAGCGTTCGCGGGACTGGGCATCTGGCTGTATCAGCAGGGCCGGCTGTTCACCACTCGCGAATCCTCACTCCTGCTTCTTGTCGCCGCTTTTGTGCTCGGAGCGATCCTGCAGTCCATCGCCGGTTGGTTCCGTCGAAGAAAACGTTCGCGTCCTTCATCACGATGGGGTGACCTGAAGGCACTCGCCGTGCTGTCAGTTGTTGGACTTGCGGCTGCAGCAGAACTGCTGCCTGACAGAGGACCGATTCCACCCGAATTCGACCGGATCGCTCTGGCGATGATGCTTTTCTACTTCGGCTCCCGCTGATCCCGTCAGCGGATCTCGGCCGCGCGAGCGAGATCTTCGTCGCGGCCGGCGACAATCAGAGCGTCCGATTCCTTCAGCACCAGATCGGGGTCCGACACGAACGACATGCGATCGGAGAGAACATCGTGAATCGCCACCACGGTGAGACCGAAGTTCTGCCGCAGTGCCAGTGATCGCAGAGTCTTGCCGTTCCAGCTGGCCGGAACACCCATTTCCTGAATGCTGAATCCGGTACCAATCGTGACATAATTAAGCAGTCCTGAACCGGACATACGCTTGCCCAGCGAAATAGCCGACTCGCGTTCAGGAAAAATCGTCTCTGAAACCCCCAGTCGTTCCATCACTCGGGCGTGGTCTCGAGAGATCACCTTGACGTAGACGTCGCGGATTTCGAGATCATGCAGAGCCATGGTGGTGAGGATGCTGGCGGTGATGTCATCGCCGGTACTGACGACCGCCGCGTCCGCTCCGCGTGCTCCCAGTCGTTCAAGCGTTGCCAGATTTTTGGCATCTCCAACGGCCGCTCGCGACACAAACGGCGCGATTCGCTCCACAGCATCTTCATGCATGTCAATCGCGATCACCTCATGACGCTGCGACGCCAGCGACTCAGCGACGCTGGATCCGAAATTTCCAAGGCCCACGACAACAAATCGCTTCATGATCTAGCCCACCACTACATCTTCACTCGCATACCGAAAATCGCGGGCGCCGCGGCGCGGCACAGTCAGCGCGGCGGCCAGCGTGAGCAAGCCCACACGGCCGAAAAACATCAGCACAATCAGGTTCAGCTTGCCAATTACAGTGAGCTTTGAAGTGATACCCATGCTTAAGCCCACCGTATTGAATGCGCTGATTGCCTCAAATAAACACTCCGGCATCACTCGCCCCTCAGATACCATGCCACTCTCAGAAATCGTCAGCAGCAGCATACCTCCCATCGCCACTGCCGTGGCGATAGTAAACAAACCGACCGCACGATAAGTGGTCTCTTCAGGTATCGTTCGACACGAAACTGTCGTGAACTCCTGGCCACGCAGGCGCGACCATGCAAGGATCAGCAGCAGAGCGACCGTGGTGGTCTTCAGGCCACCAGCCGTCGAACCAGGTGAACCACCGATCATCATCAGGATCATCGTCAGCAGGTTCGTGGAGTCCGCTGCTTTGCCGTAGTCGATGGAATTGAAGCCAGCCGTTCTTGGCGTAATGCTCAGCAGCAGGCCATTCACGATGCGATCGAGCACCGACAGCCGGCTGAGAGTGTTGTCCCACTCCAGTATCGTCAGCGGAATCCAGCCGCCAATAATCAGCACGGCTGTTGTGACCAGCACAATTCGAGACTGCAGGGAAAATCTGCGAATTCGCTGCTGACGCTTCCGACGCAGAAATCCAAACACCTCTTCGTGCGTGAGGAATCCAAGGCCCCCAAGAACAATCAGGCCGCTGATCGACAGGATCACCCCGGGTGACTCCTGAAAACTCATCAAATTGTCGGAAAAGATAGAGAAGCCCGCGTTGCAGAAGGCACTGACAGAGTGAAACACGGCCGGCCAGAATGCTTGTCTCCATCCCAGCAATGGCCCCCAGCAGCACCACAACAGCAACACTCCGGCCATCTCAAAGCCCAGAGTATATCGCACAATGTTCCACGTAATCTGACCAGGACTCAGATGTGGGGCCGCTTCCGACGTGAAAATACAGAGCGACTCTTCCCGCAGCGACAGTCGTCGACCCAAAGCGGAAATGATCAGGCTGGTGAAAGTGAGCACTCCCAGTCCACCGAACTGCACAAGCAGCAGCAGAAATGCCTCACCCGCGAATGTCAAATGAGACCCGGGATCGACGACCGCCAGACCGGTTACACAGACGGCACTGGTGGACATAAATAACGCATCCACCCAGGTGAATGGAGCCGCGACACAGATTCCCGGAAGCAGCCAAAGGCCGGAGGCACCAACCAGGATCAGTGCAGCGAAGGAGGCTACAAAGAGCTGTGGAGGGGAAAGTTTCCGCCAAAGTCGCAGCCGGGTGCCCTGAGGCAAATCCCAGCGGAAGCCCGCAGTGCGGCGTTCCATGGTGGGGTCGCAAAACAAGCCGGAAAATCGACCGGATAAGTCGCACAGCCAGTCAGCCGCCGCCGGTCTCCCGGTGAAGTGTCGCAGAAAACCGGGTAAAAGCAAGTTACGGGAAAAACCGCGGAAACTGCTTCCCGGAATCCCTCGAAACTGCTGACACTGTCTTCAAAACTGGTATGCTGCTTACAAATCACACGTCTCCATTTCATCCCGTCGCCGCTCACTGCCCCACCACGCAAAGAAACTGCACATGGTCTCCTCCGCCCGCAATGACATCCTCGCCCAGCTCGAAGCGATGCGGCTGATCGATCCCCACACACACATCAATCCGCTCCAGCCCGCCTCCCGCACTCTCGCCGATATCCTTGGCTACCACTACTACACAGAACTGGCCCACTCCGCTGGGATGCCCCGCGACCAGATTGAACAGCCTGGGCTTGACCCAAAAGAAAAAGTCGCCCGACTCATTCCCTGGCTGGCCACCATCGAAAACACCGCTCAGTACAGCTGGCTGCTGGAAATGTGCACTCGGTTCTTCGATTTTCAGGACGAACGCATCACCGCCAGCAACTGGGAAGCCCTCTACGACCTCTCCGCCACCCGCATGGCTGCTCCCGGCTGGGAACAGCACGTGCTCGAAGTCTCAGGCCTCCACCAGGTCTACCTCACCAACGACTTTGACGATCCACTCAGGGGCTTCAATACTCAGTTCTATGTCCCCTGCCTGCGGACAGATGATCTCGTGTTCCACCTTGCCCGCAACACAGTCCAGCAGCGATTCGCCGCCGCTACCGGTCTCGTCCCGGCATCCGCAGCCGCTCTTCGCGATGGCATCGCTCTTCTCTTCAGCCACTTTCTGCAGCACAACTGCCGCGCCTGTGCAATCTCGCTGCCGCCCGATTTCAGCCCCGGCTTCATCAGTGACTCCATTGCCGATTCGCTGCTCGCTGCCGCCGCAAACAGTCAGCCGCTCGATCCCCACCAGGCCGCTCAACTCAGCTCCTTCGTGTTCTTGACACTGGCTGATTTCTGCAGCCAGCACAAACTCCCCTTCGACCTCATGATCGGTGTCAACCGCCGCGTCTACGAAAACGGCGTCCATCAGGGACAGGATCTGTTCGATTCACGCGTGTCTCTCATTCAGTACAAAACTCTCTTCAACGCCTTCCCACGCGTCACCTTCCCCGTCTCAGTACTCGCCGAAACCAGCAATCAGGAACTCGTCAGCTACTCGTGGATCTTCCCCAACGTAGTCACAAGCGGCCACTGGTGGTACTCCAATATCCCCGTCTACATCGAACGCGATACCCGCGCACGACTCCAGGCCGTCCCGGCCACCAAACAAATCGGCTACTACAGCGACATGTATAAACTTGAATTCGCCCTTCCCAAATTCGCCATGTACCGCCGCATCCTCGCCAAAATACTCGAACAGGACTTCGTAACTGACAAAGGCTGGTCCGTTGACAGGGCCGTCAGCCTCGGACAACAAATCCTCCGCGGCAACGTTGAACACATCTTCAATCGTACCAACTGAAATCGTCCCTGCTGTTCCCTGAAAACTCCTTTCCCCTTCTCCTTCTCCTTTCTTCCCGGTCTTCCTGCGAAACTGGAACTCCCTCATGGTGCGAGTCATTCTGCTGACAGATCACGAGACAGTTTACGATCTGACCGAATTCCCGGCCAAACTGGGCCGTCATCCGTCCTGCCGCGTTGCCATCGATTCCGGAATGGTCTCGCGGTTCCACGCGCAAATCATCCAGAAGGATGACAACTACTTCCTCGAAGATCTCGGCGGTGCCAACGGGACCTTCGTTAATGCACATCAGGTCGCCAAAGAATCCATCTACCCCGCACCACTGTGCAGCGGCGACCGCATCAAACTCGGGCCCATCAAACTCCGCTTCGAAACCAGTCAGCCAATCAGCGACTTTGCCACGGGCACCGTCGTCGCCGAAGAAGGCGGAGTCGAATTCTGCGACACCGATGGCTCCAGCATCATGGGCAGCGCATCCGCCAGCGGGTTTGGCGCGTTCCAGGTCAGACCTGAGGAAAAGCTGAGGGGCATTCTCCGCATCAATCAGGCGCTCGCCGGGCAGGTCGATCCGGCCCGTATCGCCCCGCTCATCCTCGACGCCCTCTTCGACATCTTCCCACAAGCCGATCGCGGCTCAATCCTCACCAAAAGCCCCTCGTCAGATCGCTTCATCCCCATCGCCCAGAAAAAACGCGACGAAGGCAATGACGAATCCGTCCGACTCAGCCGCACCATCATAACCAAAGTGATTGAAGAAAAAACCGGCATCCTCTCCGCTGACGCCGCCAACGACGACCGCTTCAGCGCCAGCGAATCCATTTCCAACCTCACCATCCGCTCAATGATGTGCGTGCCAATGCTCGACCTGCAGCAAAGCGTCTTCGGAATCATCAATCTCGACACCCAGAATCCCGCCAAAAGCTTCCGCGACGAAGACCTCGAACTCCTTCTTGCCGTCGCCGCCCAGGCCTCCACCGCATGGGAAAATATGCGGCTCGCCAAAACTGCCGCCGAAAGTAAAAAACGCGAAGATGAAATGCACATTGCCAAAGGCGTCCAGGGAAGCCTCCTCCCCGCAGAACTCCCGGTCGTCGATGGCTACACCTTCTACGCGTCCTACGATGCCGCCCAGGCCGTCGGTGGTGACTACTTCGACTGCTTCCTCCTCGGAGAAGACCAGTCCAAAATCTGCTTCTCCTTCGGAGATGTCGCCGGTAAAGGCGTCCCCGGAGCGCTCATCATGTCCCGTATCGCCAGCGCCGTACAAAACACCATGAACTTCACCAATGATGTGGTCGTCGCCATTCGCCACATCAATAATCACATGTGCCACAACATGGCCGCCGGACGCTTCGTCACCTTCGTGCTCGGCGTTATCGATCTCAAGACACACCGCATGTCAATCGCCAACGCCGGACACTACTCCGTCGTCGTCCGAAAACCCAGCGGATCGCTCGAAGAAATCGGCAAAGACCAAATCGGCATTCCCGTCGGAATCATGGAAGATTACGACTACGACGTTGTCACCCGCGACATCTCCCCGGGTGAAACTTTCCTGCTCCGCACCGACGGTGTTGACGAAGCCATGGCCCCCAACAGCGATCTCTATACCACAGAACGAGCCATCGAACTGTTCGCCAAAGCAACCGGGTCCGCCGCCGATATCGGCCGCGCTCTGCTTGCTGACGTCCGCAAACATGCCAACGGCCGCGCCCAGAATGATGATATCGCCATCATGGTCTTCGGCCGAAATCCCTGACCTCTGCCGGTCATCCGTTCCCCCATCTCACCCCCACCTCAACCCCGACGGACTCCCGCCTCCATGCCACGCCTTCAACGCCGCTCCTTCCTCAAATCCTCGTTCGGTTCCGCTTCACTCCTCTTCGCCGCTCCTGCCATCGGACGCGCAGGACTCTCTCCTAACGAAAAACTCGGCGTGGCCGTCGTCGGAGTCAATGGCCGCGGCGGTGAACATATCAGCGAATTTCTACGTGATGATCGCACCGAAATCCGCGTCATCGTCGATGTCGATGAAGCTGTTGCCAACCGACGCTGTGATGACATCGAAACGAAACAGGGCAGCCGCCCCACACCCGTCACCGATATGAGACAGGCCTTCGAAAATCAGGCCGTCGATCTCGTCAGCACAGCCACACCTAACCACTGGCACGCTCTCACCGGCATCTGGGCCATGCAGGCCGGCAAACATGCCTACGTCGAAAAACCGGTTTGCCACAACGTCCACGAAGGCACCGCCCTCATCGCAGCCTCCCGCAAATACGGCCGCATGTGCCAGGTCGGAACCCAGTGCCGCTCCAGCAAAGCCATCATCGAAGCCGTCGAATTCATGCGTTCCGGCGGCATCGGTGAAGTCAAATTTGCCCGCGGACTGTGCTACAAACGCCGCAAATCCATCGGCGCCCGCGGCGATTATGCAATCCCAGCCACTGTCAACTTCGACCTCTGGAGCGGCCCGGCGGCCTTCACCGACCCCAAATGCACTCGCCCCAGCTTCCACTACGACTGGCACTGGCAACGCCAGTACGGCAACGGTGACCTCGGTAATCAAGGCCCACACCAGACCGACATCGCCCGCTGGGGACTGGGAATCGACTCACACCCCACCAGCATCCTCTCCTACGGCGGACGACTCGGATACCAGGCCGAACGCAAAGACCCCGCCTACATCGACGCCGGGGATACCGCCAACACCGAAGTCTCCATCTACCACTACGGCGATCGCTGCATCGTCTTCGAAACCCGAGGACTCTCCGTCGATGACAGCGACGACACAGAACTCAATACACTCTTCCAAAGCAAAAGCGGCAACAAAGTCGGCGTCGTGTTCTACGGCACCGACGGCTTCGTCGTTCAGGACTCCTACAGCCACTGCTGGGTCTACAACCGCGACATGCAGGTCGTGAAGGAATTCAAAGGCGGCGGCGAACACTTCAAAAACTTCGTCACCGCCTGCCAGTCCGGCAAAGTGGAAGATCTCAACGCCGATGTCCGCGAAGGACATCTCTCCGCCGCAATCAGCCACCTCGGCAACATCTCCTTCTATATGGGCGAACAGCAGCGACTCGCCGCAGACGAACTCGCCGCAGAACTCAAAAAATTCCAGTCGCTCGACGACAACCACGCCACACTCCAGCGAACCATCGCGCACCTCGCAAAGAACGGTGTCGATACCTCCCGCGACTTCCTCTCCCTCGGTGCCCTCCTCGAATTCGACCCCGAAAAAGAAACCTTCACCAACAACCCCGCCGCCAACGCCCTGCTCACTCGCGAATACCGCGCCCCCTATATTTGCCCAACTGCCGATCGCGTCTGACACGCCCCGCGGCCGATACCCCAGTGCCCAACAGCGTCCGCAGGAAAGCTCCCCGTGAACTTCCCTGCGGACGAATTGAGGTCGCCATGACTCGTTTCACCGGACTTCGTCGCGAGTGTTCATTGCGGATGGGCTTCGGCCTTTGTCTCGGTCTGGTATGGCTTTGGCTCCCAGCCACGACCTATGCCATCTGTGGTCTTGATGCCGCCCTCTTTGAACAGATCCGAAATCTGCAGGATCAGGACGCAGTGTGGGCCTGGAGGCGGCAGATTTCGCGCCCCGGGAGTATTTCCTGCGCCGTATGCCATCTGGCCGGCTTCGGCCCACGCAATCAGTACGGCAGCGCCATCAACGTTTTGCTGACGGGGCACGATCGCGAGGATCCCGCGCGAAAACGCGAGGCAGGGCGACGAGCCAACGACATCCCGGCTAATCCATCCCTGCCCGATTCGCCGACCTTTGGCGATTTGATTCGCCAGGGTCTGCTGCCCGCGTCCGGACTCACCCCCAACCTGCTCCGAGTTCAGAGCCTGTCGGCAAAATCGTCTGAGGAGATCACGGTCCAGCAAGCTCGCTCGCTGGTTCAGCAGATCGAGGCAGAGTCGCGTTTCGGCATTCTGCAACTCAGCGGAACGCATGCGATTTGTTCTGAGACAGCCGCCGTCCTCGCCCGGTTTCGCGGCGAAATGCTGATCCTCGGCCTGAAATCGCTCTCACCGGAAGTCGCCCAGACGCTCGCCAACAGTCAGGCCGCCACTGTCTGGCTGCACTCACTCACGTCGGTGACTCCAGAAACCGCGGAAACTCTCGCACAAATGCCGGCCCAGCTGGTGCTGTCCGGTCTGGTGGAGCTCGATTCAATTCCGCTGGCGGAAAAGTTGGCCCGCAGGCCCACCGCATTGTCGTTTCCCTGGTTGAAACGAATCACACCGGAGGTCGCTCTGGCCCTCGGCAGGAATCCTCGCAGTCTGACACTGGGTGGTTTGACCGACGTAGCGCGTGAGGTTCAGGATAAGCTGGCGGAAGCCGTCGGTGCTCTCACGCTGCCAAACCTCACCTCACTGGACTCAACTTTGCTCACGAAAAAACTGGCCGCCGGTTTCTCTCAGTCGGTCCTGCTGCCGGCGGTCAGGACATTGTCCGTGGAACAGGCACAGGAAATCGCCTCCGTCAGACGAAATTTCTTTTTGGGCGGGACGTTTCTTCCGCTCGCCGTGATGACAGAGGAAATCGCGACTGTGTTTGCGAACAACCCTGGTGCCGGACGTTTGGAACTCAGCGGTGGTCAGCTCGCCGATCCAGCCTTCAGGATTCTGGTGCAGTCCCTGATCAGCATCGGACTGCCAGACGTGGAGTCACTCAACAGCGAGCAGGTGCGGATCCTGGCGACGGCTTCAGATGCGGTACCGGGCGGCCCGTTTGGGAAGCAAAAGAAGATCAGTCTGCCCCGGTTGACGACGCTGGACTCACCACTGCTGGCCGAAACTCTGCTTCGATGTTCGTCTGATTTTGGCGGCGTCACAACAATCTCGCCCGCGGCTGCGGCCGCGCTTGCCAGTGTTCCCGATGGAGAAGTGACGAATCCGAACGGCACGGTTCGAGCTCTTCCGCCTCCCTTTTTGTCGTTTCCCAGCCTCGAACAACTGCCTCCTGAGACCGCTCGCCTGCTCATGACGCGGCCCTGGTCGGCGATCTCACTGCCGGCTTTGCAGGATGCTTCCGTGGAGACTGTTCGCAGTCTCGTGCGGCAAACCTCTCATTTGACCCTCGGACTCACCGCACTGTCCCCTGAACTGGCCTCCGCATTTGGTGAGATGGCAAGCAATACGGTGGACCTGGGCGGAGGAACGTTGACTTTTCCTGACCTCGCGGAACTTTCGCCGGAAGCCGCGCGAATTCTGGTGGCATCGCTCAACCGCGGCACAGAAATTCCCTCCTGGGGCGGACTCAACAGAGCGCCTCAGCTGTTCATCGGTGGCCGCAATCCCAGCCGCCTGTCCTTCAAAGGCAGCTGCCCGCCACTCACCCAGGAATTGGCCGCAGAACTCGCGCAGTATCGCGGCCGGTTGTCGATCGCCGGCCTCGACGAACTCCTGCCCCAGGCCGCCGCTGCACTGGTGCCTTTTCGCGGGACGCGTCTTGCACTGTCCGGCACCGCCACGGACAAGCTGTCGCCCGAAACGGCGGCGGCACTTGCCAGATTCCCTGGTACGCTCGATATGCCGCTCACTGCACTCGACTCCGTACCGCTGGCCGGAAAATTTGTCCGACAATCCGGGCGCACTCTGGATGGGCTTGAGTTCATCTCGGCAGAAGCAATTCCGGCGTATGTCAGATACAACGGTTTTTTCACACTCCGGCAACTCTCGTCACTCGATTCGCCCGCACTGGCCTCACGGCTGATCGAGGATTCCACAGGACAGGTCCTGCCCTCCCTTCAAACCATCACACCCGCCGCCGCAGAAGTCCTCGTCACCAGTCCCAACGCGATTTCCCTGGGCCTGACCGTGCTCGACAATCCCGCAGTCGCTCGGACCCTGACAACGTCACAAAAAGGCGTCAGTATCCCGCGACTCCGCGCTGCCACACCCGAAGTCATCGCCATCCTCAAGGATGCCCCTTCAGTGAAAACGCCGCCACTGGAATCCGTGTATGTGCTGGCAGAATGGCAGCTTGATTAAAAAAGCAGACGGTCAGGACGGTTATGGGGCCAGGCAAATTGCCTGAGCAGGATCCGGGATCGCACTCCGGCAGCACTCATTTTTTCCGCCTGCGCCGGCCCGGTTGGGGTTCCGGCGTTTTCTCAGTACGCTGACGCCGCGCCTCCTGCAGTCGCTCGCGACGCTGCTGGATCTGATCAAACAGCCAGCCGGCAGCCGGACGCACTTCCGCCGCGATGTTCCGCAGAGCAGCGCGGGCGGTAAGCGTGTGAGCACGGATGGCCTCGAAGAATGGCCGCAGGGAATGGTTGTGCCCGCGACGGATCAGCACCTGCTGAAGCCACTCCCCGTGCCCCAGTTCCAGCAGCACAGCAGCTGTGCCGGCCCAGTCGTCGATGGTGGACGGTGGCAGACCGTCGGGGACCAGATCGAGCGCCGCATCGAGATGGCCGGCGGCTGTTCCCAGATTGAGTTAGTAAGCGGCGAACAGAGCGCGGTGGAGCGAACGCGTGGCGGCAAAGCCTGGCGACGGTTCGTCCTCGATGGCCGAGAATGTCCGGCGGGCGGCAGAAAAATCGCCAGGAAAGTCGCGCTGCACGACAACAAGATTGAGCAGTGCTTCTGTACGCGTCTGCGGGAAGGTTCCGGCGTTTGACCACGCATCCGCCGCGTCGGCGTAGCGACCAAGCTTGTTTTGATAGAGGTTTCCGAGGCTTATCCATGGGAGTGGGCTCCGGGGATCAAGCCGGATTGCTGTCCTTTGCGCCTGTTCCGCCTCAGAAAAGCGGTCCGAATTGGCCTGAAGCAAATTTCCCAGATTGTACCATGGCGCGGCGTGCACCCACGCCGGTGTTTTGGCGTTGTTGTAGTCGGACTCTGTCTCTTCGATCAGATTCGCGTCGCCATGCAGTGTGGTTTCACATTCCAGCGATGCCCGAGCAAATTCGGGATCGAGTTCGATGGCGCGTCGGTAGGCTTGTTCGGCAGCGGCGTCATCACAGTCGTGTTGCTGGAGCAGGTTTCCGAGCCCATTCCAAAGCAGGGGGCTTCGAGGATCAGCATCAAGGCCTTGAATGAGGGCTGCTCGTGCTGCGTTGTGTTGACAGAGCTTTGCGGTCAGTCTCGAGGCGAGGTTGTACCAGTCACGAGGAGTGCGAGGAATTGCAGTTGTCAGGATGGAAGCTGCCCTTTGCAGGATCTTTGGATTCAGTCGTTCTGCAAGATTTTTGGGAAGAATGTCCACTGTAAGCTGGACAGTGGCGTGGTCACTTGCGGCGCCCAACGTTTGCGCCCAATCGTCGATGGAATCCGGTTGGCAGAGCTGGCCGCAGAGAAGTCGGTCTGCAAGCCACGCGACAGCTTTGTCGCCGAACTGCGCTGTCAATCTGTGTTCTTCCGCCGACACAAATTCAAGCACAGCGGCCGCCTGTTCGGCGGAGGGAGCCTGGACGGCTGCCAGGAGTGCCCTGCGTCCGCTGAGGAACAAGTCGAGGCTTCCCGGAATCCGGTTGGCGAGTTCGGGATCGTAGTTTGCGGTGAGCTGTCTGCTGAGGTCGGCAAATTCGAGCACAACGGGGTGGATTTTGTCGAGTTCGAACAGTTGTTCGACACGGCGGGAGGCATCTGCGTGCTGTTGCAGCAGGGCCTGCAGTTCGGTGTTGCGAACAAGATCGCCGCGAACGTGAGATTCGCCGAGCGAATCAGCGAGTGCGCGGCTGAACATCAACGAACTGGAGTTCAGTCCGCTGGAGTTGCTCCACGAGCGGGCGAAGCGTTCGCGTTCGCTGGGTTCGTAGAGTGTTTCGAGGAATTTGGTGAGGAACCGCACGGGCTGTTTGAGCCTGCGGGAGGCGTGTCGCATCAGGAACCAGATGTTGAAGAAGCGTTCCGCCAGCTGGTAACCGGTACGTTTGGTGCCGAACAGCGGCACTTCCTCGACCACGCCGGCCTTGACGAGTCGATCCAGCTGACTGCTGATCTGGCCGGGTTCCAGTCGTGTGTTTTCGGTGAGAGTGCGGCTGTCGGCCGGATCCCAGTATTCGGCGAGTCGACTGACAATCACCTGCTGCTGGTCGGACAGATCTTCGAACCGAGCTTTGTAGAGCGACGTGACATCGTCGAGCAGTTTTTCAAGGTCTTCGGCGATGGAGGGTGAGCAGTCTTCGGCGTAGAGGTGAAAGAGCAGTACGGTGGTTCGGGGGTTGCCGCCTGTGACCTGGTGCAGGGCCTGAAGTCGTCCGGGGTGGTCGAGGACGTGGCGACGGATGGCCGGTTTGTCGGTGCGGTCAGCCAGTTGCAGCAGGAGTTGCCGCGTATCGACCAGTGAGAGCGCCCGCAGCTGATGGATTTTGAAGTGATCGTAGAGTGGGAAGGAGTAGTCGCTGATTTCGGGTGGGAGCTGGGGGCTGGCGGCAATCAGGATCGGAGCGTCTGGTTCGGTAAGAGCAGCCCGCAGGTCGCGATGCTGTTCGGCCGAGCGTTCAAAGATCAGCTGCAGGTTATCGATCAGCAATACAGGACGACGGCCGGTGAGAGCGGCTGCATCGAGCAAGGTTTTGAGTGCAGCGCGGGCTGCGACCGTGTCGTCTTTGGGTGAGGAGGGCAGGGAGGTGGCAATACCGGAGACGAGACGGTCAATTTTCTGAGCCTGATCATCGCGACCTTCGCGGTCACAGCTGTCGGCGAGCGAATCAAGGCAGTTCAGCCAGAACTGGGAGAGTCGATCGATGGTGTATTGTTCTTCGGCGAAGGACAACGGAATAAAGCGGTCGCGTAGCGGCGCGGTGCGCAGCGCGGCGGCGATTCGCAGCAGCAAAGTGGTTTTGCCCATGCCCCGCTGGCCGACAAGCAGATGATGCTGGGGACGGCTGTCGGGGACTTCGCCGCTGAGGTCCCCCAGCAGTCGCTGCAGGATTTCTTCGCGGACCGCGAACAGCAGCGTGATTACCTGGTCCGTCATGCGGGAAGGATTGTAGACCCGCAGCCGATGCAGAGGAATGGTGGGAACAGGTGGGGCCACAGCGGCAGATGCGGGTATGGAGTCACCAGGAGAAACTTCGGACATCAGCAGACCTCCCGACGATACCAGAATTCGCGGAGCAGAAAAGAGCGGAAGGCGTAACGGCCATGCTGTTCGAGCAGATAGCCGTCGCGCTGGAGCATGGCCAGCAGGTGCGATAATTGTGCGGCAATCACGTCCGGGTCGGCGTGGGGGTTAGGCTGCTGAAGCTCGTGGAGCAGTTGTAGGCGCGGGAGCCCGGCAGGGACGACTGCGAGACGTCGCAGGATCCGCATCACGGCTGCATGGTCCGGGGCCGTAAGCTGATCCTTCAGGCGTTGCCGCCAGGTGTCAAATCGTATGAAACCATCCGGCTGCAGCAACTGCTCGACAGCGCGCGACACATCGGCAGTCTCTACTGTCATCAGCTGCTGTCCGGGCACGGGCAATGGGGCCGATTTGAGCTCTGAAAGTGCCTGAATGATGATCTGCAGATGATAGGGGAGCGCCCAGCCGACCTGCTGTAGAATGGCGGCGCGGACGTCAGCAGAAAGCTCCAGTCCGACGGCGGGGCCAATGGCTTCAGGAAAGCTGTGGGCTTCGTCCGCTTCCCACGCCCCAGGGGACATCGGTACAAGGCCGCTGAGTGTTTTTGTGAGCGACCGCTGGTCGACGAAGGTGTCAAGGCCGATGGAGCTGAGAAAGATCCAGCAAACGCGCTGTCCGAATTCCTGACGCAGTGCCCGCAACCAGTGCAGGAATTCGAAGACACGCTGCGGTCCGTTCTGCTGGCGTTCGAGGATCAGCAGGAATTCAGGAAGCTCGTCCACAGCGACCAGGGCCGTTCCTGCGTTGGGCTGCGATTCGATGTTGTGAAGCAGGCTGGTAATCAGCGATCGAATGGTGCCCGTGCTGGCTGCTTCGCCAACAGGGACATCAAGCCCGAACAGTGAGATTTTTTGCAGACCCACGGCCTCGGTGAAGGTGCGAATCAGACTGCCAATCTGGTTCTGCAGGGCGGCGGTAAATTTCCCCTGCTACTGCAGGGCTGCGACGAGTTTCTTTGCGAAGTCCAGTTCAGATGTGCAGTCTTCAGCGTTGAAATACACGGCCACAGGCAGGAGCTGCTGAACAGGGCTGAGAAGACCGTGATCGTGGAGAATCTGCCGAAACCGGGGCTCTGCAACCCCATCGCAGAGCAGATCCCGCAGTCGCAGGACGAGAGATGACTTGCCAACGCGCCGGGGAGCAGTCAGCAGGAGACTGTCGGTGAGGAGAATTCGAGCAAGGCGGAGGAGCTCGCGTTCGCGTCCGAAGAAGTCCGAGCCTGTGGCAAGAGCCGCGTTGATGTTGCGGATGGTGCCCAGGGCAGTAGTCTTTCTTCGCGGTGGGATACGGCGACATGAAAACGACACATCGCCAGCACAATACACAACATGTAAAAACAGTCAGTATTAAATGTGATAAACAACTCAATCAATTTGCATTTTATTTATTATCGTTTTTATTCACGATTGTTTCTAAACACATTCCATTCGATTCTCTGCAAGCCTTCTCAAAGATTTCAGCCCCCTGATCCCGGTCTTCAGGCCAGCGGTTCATGCGGTTCAGGTGCCATGCACCTATACATGCGGTTCAGGTGCCATGCACCTATACGGCGGAAAGCGTTCAGCCAGAAGCTGTTGCAGTGATTTCTCCGGGCTGCTGCAGCGGGATTTGCCGCGCCACCGAGGGTTCACGCAAACACTTCCAGCGCTGCGGGTATGACGGCGAGGGAAAACGGGGTTTGTCCGCGGACTTCCCCATCCAGGTTGAGCAGATCGGGAACGGCCGAATCCACAGTGAGCTCTTGCACCCGGTGACATTCCACACCTGGCAGCTGGACGTGCGAGCCGTCTGCAACCCGCTGAAAAACCTGCAGCAGGTTCCAACGCGAGGTGGGTCTGAGAACCACGACGTCAATGAGCCCATCATTGCAGCAGGCGTCGGGGGCCAGCTGCATACGGTGCCCGACAAACATCGTGTTGCAGGCGATGATGAACAGGAAGGGACCTTCGAGCGGTTTTCGATCGAGAGTCACCTCGGCCGAGCGGATTGTGGGTCTGAGGATTTGCCAGAGTGCAGCGAGCGAGTACCGGCTGCGGCCAAGCCAGCGGAGTTTTTCCGCATTAACGTTGACATCCGTTGCAGCGCCCCAGCCGACAAGATTGATACAGTAGGCCGACAGCTCAGGGGTGCTCACGTGGATTGCATCGAGCGGTTGTCTGCGTCCGAGCAGGATGCGCTGGGCTGTATCGGCGGCGGAGTGCAGCTGATACTGGAGCGCAAGGGCATTTCCGGTACCAGCTGGCAGGATCGCGAGCGGAATTCTGCAGGGTTGTGGCCGCCGCATGAGTCCATCAACGATCTCGTGAATGGTTCCGTCACCCCCGACGGCACAGATGCAGTCGATTTCACGAGGATCTGCGGCAGCAGCAATTTCGCTGGCATGCCCACGGTGTTCGGTGAGAGCCGAGTGGACAAGAAAGCCCTCGGGCTGGAGTGCGGCTTTCAGCTGATCGAGCTGCTGCTGGGCAAGTTTCGAGCCGCTTCGGGGATTGACGATGGCGAGAATCTGCCGGTTGGTCATGGTCGAAGCTGCCCCGAATTACAGTCTGACGGGAATTCCGCTGGCCGCCATGCGGCTTTTGACTTCGTGAATTGTGCAGGTTCCGTAATGAAAGATGCTGGCGGCAAGAGCAGCACTGGCGCCGCCCAGTGTAACGGCCTGGCAGAGATGTTCGGCGTTGCCGGCCCCGCCGCTGGCGACCACGGGAATGGTGACAGCATCGGCGACTGCACGTGTTATCTCCAGGTCATAGCCATCTTTGGTGCCATCGGCATCCATACAGGTGAGAACAATCTCTCCTGCCCCCAGTTCTTCAACGCGTCGAGCCCAGGCAACGGCGTGCAGTCCGGTAGGAATACGTCCGCCATTGATGTGCACGTCCCAGATTTCCTGACCATCGCGACGGATGCGCTTGGGGTCGATGTTCACGACGATACATTGGCTGCCGAAGCGAAGTGCGGCCTCCCTGACGAAATCCGGGTCGCGAACAGCGGTGGAATTGATCGAGACTTTATCGCAGCCAGCCTGAAGCAGGCGACGAATGTCGTCGAGCGTCCGGATACCGCCGCCAACGGTGAGCGGCATAAACACGACCTCGGACGTCCGGGAAACGACATCGAGAATGATGCCCCGCTGCTCATGGCTGGCCGTGATATCGAGAAACACCAGTTCGTCTGCACCCTGCTGTTCGTACCGACGGGCAATCTCTACAGGGTCTCCTGCGTCCTGCAGATTCACAAAATTCACTCCCTTCACAACACGTCCTGCGTGCACATCAAGGCAGGGAATGATACGCTTTGCAAGCATGTTCCAAATCCACAGAAGTTCACTCGCCCCCAAACCAGCAGAAACTCGGCCCGGTGCCGTTTCCGTGCTGCCACTCGGTAATCTCACAGATCACGTCCCAATCATGCAACTCTAACGCTCCGCTTTCGGCAATTTGCCCGCAGAAGGCAGGTTGGCAAAGAAAGTCACGTTGCAGAAGAAAAAAAGGTTCCCCGTGACAACTCCCCAGCAGGGTCGAATTGTCGATGTACGGCTCGGCCCCCGCAGCTATTCCATTCACATTCGGCCACATTCACTCAGGCAGGCGGCCGAAATCCTCGAGTCCTCGCCGGCCATCGGCCCGTTGCCAGGCCAGAGAATCCTCGTCGTCGCCGACGCC
>JBJTOP010000318.1:0-17298 GCA_046074645.1 Planctomycetaceae bacterium
CAGATCCCCGGATTCCGTTGGTGCCGACTGATGCAGAATCGCTTCCGGACGCACCATCGGATAGATACTGTTTTGCACTGCACGCCATGATTCAGTGGCCATCGTATCAAACGATTTAAATGTGTGAGCCGTCGTCAGAACAAATTCCCGTATCAGCTGAACTCGGTTATTGGGCGATCGGCGAATCAGGGCTGCCAGATTGTCCACGCGAATCTGCAGTGAACCCATCACCAAATGATCACCGGCAAACATCGGACTGGAGCCGGGCACAGACTGAGCCAGCTGTTGCAGAACTTCGCCCAGCAGCATCGCCACTTCAGATTCCTCTGACAGGTGCAGCCGAAATGACTGCAGCATTCGATTAAATACCGGTAAAAAACGCTGGATCTGCTGCGGGACACCACCGGTAAGAAAAATCACGACCCGGTCCATGTGCATCGCAGCCCACAACAGAGTCCCTTTTTCGCTGCGAGCAGCGCAGCCCGGATACACAAACACATCCGCACGCCCAAGCGACTGAGTCCCAGGCTCGTACTGCA
Source organism: Planctomycetaceae bacterium (assembly GCA_046074645.1). GTDB lineage: Bacteria > Planctomycetota > Planctomycetia > Planctomycetales > Planctomycetaceae > SXXK01. The sequence continues at coordinate 540 of JBJTOP010000318.1, forward strand.
AGGCACGATCCAGCAGCGAAAGCAATTCTGCCTGACTGGCATACAGAGACGCCGGAACGGAATACGGCATAAATACCGCCTCCAGCCACACATCATCGTCCGCTGGTGACGCAAAACGTACCGTAGCCTCATTGGGCGAAGCAGAACTGACGGTCCAGTGGGCAGGCACTTCCATGGAAGCCGTGCCACAGCGTCTTGTCCATTTGCGAAAATTCATGCTCTCCAGAATGCTCATGGAACACACCCCTATGTAGTAGATTCAGCCAAATAAATGACATACCAAGGTAGTAGATTGTAACACCTGTAAATATGAAATGAATCCATAGACTGCTACGAGTCAGCAAAAAATGAGTTTCACTGGCTTTGCCAGCGGAAATGCCGTCAAATCCGACACAACCTGCCACTACAAACCACCCGCTTTATCAAATCCCTGCTTCCGAAACACTCGTAGTGACGCTCCCCGAACATCTTTCGCGGCTCGCACAGATGCGGACGGATCGGTTCCCCAGCAACTGCGAACGCTGCACTGTCCGCAACCTCCGTCTCCACAAGTTCGACTGAAGCACTCGCTATGCAAGGCGGCTCACCATCGTATATTCAAGGCGTAACTCAAGGTGCCATGCACCTTGACACGCCTCCTGCCCGCAGAGCGACTCAGGACGAAAGAACTTCAGTATGTTCGGGAGTACTTCGCCCAGATTTACTCGCAGCATTTCAGACAAAAAAAAGCACCCCTCGCCGCTCGTGAACTGCTGAAGCTGGCAGATGTCATCCACGAACGCGCAGAACTCGCCCGATCTTCTGAAGACCGGCCGGATTCCACACAACGAACCGCCGATCTGCGCCGTCAGGAAGCGGGGACTCTGATGAATGTGGCCGACGAGTTTCGGAACGCGGCTGATTTCAGGTCGGCTGCAGCGGCGGCAGCAAGAGGCGCCAACGCCCTCGCAGAACTCATCCCCGCCATCCGGGACGATCGCGACACGCTGAATTATCTGCTCCTCGCCGACGCTGCTGCCCGCTATCACGCCGCGGCCGGTGCTCACCAATCCTCAATCGATCAGGCCGAAGCAGCCCTGCAAATGTTCGCCACGCATCCAATCTCCACCCCCGAACTGCAGAACTACGCAAAGCCCATGCTGCAATCACTGAAAACAATTTCCGAAGCGCCCCGGCAGCAATGACAAATTCTGCAGCGAAAGGCTAAAAAGTGGACGTACAGAGACGCAGTGCAATTATCGCCGCGACTGCTCCAGACAGCCAGCTTCTCGCAGGGTAGAAACCTTTCACATTACAAAACGGGGAACCGGAGACAATCCACCGCAAGCTCCCGAACACGACGGACTTCACGGTTCGTTGTCACTTTTCGATCAATTCAGCTACGCTCACGCCGAGGCGGCGGTGTTGCGACTTCCGCGAGTCATGTTTTCGGACTTCTTCTGCGTGAGGCCTGCTATGCGTTGTTGCTGCATCCCTGTATCGCTGGCATTCGTCGTCTGCATTGGCTGCAGCCAGCAGTCCGCTGAGCCGACAAGCTCGATCGCACCAGCGGCCGCTGATTCGTCGATGGTCTCCTCTGATAACTCGCCCACAATCCCTGCCTCGCCCCCACCCAGTAACACCGACCAGCCCGTCGCCGGCACCATCAGTGGACAACCCTTCCGTCCGGATCTGATTACCTTCGCAAACGCTGAACTCAAACTGACCGCAGGTAAGGACATTTTTCCTGACGCAGAAATCTCACTGCAGCTGCCGGATGCCGACGGTGAACTCACCGGCAGAGAATGGTCGCTCGGTGGCGATGTGTTCGGCTCGCCCATGATCAGCGTTTCATCGCGACAGGGGCAGGACCTTCCAGACACGCACTTCGTCGGCCCCGACGAATACTCGCTCAGGATCAAAATCCTCCGCCAGACTCCCGGTGAAATCGAAGGCACCATCGATCTCGTTCTGAAAACACCCGCAAACAGCCAGCTCAGCGGTCGCTTCACTGCGGCTGTCAGCAAATCCGCATCCGCGCCGCTCGGCCCCGAAGACGCGCCTTATGTTCAGGGACGAATCAACGTGCCCCTGTCTGATGAACCCACGGCAATCTCCGCCGTGATGCTTGGCAAAGCAGCGGATGGCAGGGATCTTTCCAATGGTGCCGGCGGGAATTACGCCAGCGGCGTAAGCGGCTGGGTCAGCAGCGAAACCTTCAAACCACAAATCACTTCCGTCATCGCCGACGAACAAAACGGAATCCAGTACCGGCACGTGAAACTGCAGCCCGGCGAGTATCTGATTGGGGTTGAGCGGGAAGATATTCTCGTGGTCTGGAAACTCGTCACCGTCAATGCTCAGGACCAGCAAACCATCGACCTCAGCCTCGACCCGGCAACGTGCGGAAGCCTCGTCGTGACGCTTCCCGAAACAGCTGACGCAAATCCGGACGATGTCAGATTCCGCCTGATACCCGCAGCACTCATAGAGTCAAATTTGGGCAAGTCCTGGCTCTCCAGACCCCTGTCGTTCGAAGAAGGTCAGAAAACGCTGACCTTCACGCTGCTGCCAGCCGGTCGCTACGTGCTCAAAAGCGATGACAGAACCACAGAAGTCGAAATCCAGGCTGGACAGCAAAGCTCCATGACGCTCCCCTGAGTTCACGCCCAATGGCGTTGACTTTCCGGCAAGATGGGGCGCCGGCACGCAACTGAGCGGTCGGGCGGGAGCCCCCGGCTGTGTTTTGCACCGAAGGTGCGCGCGGTGGTGGTGGCGTTGGTGGTTCGTTGGCAGGGGCTCTTTGCCCGCAGGCTGCCGCCATGCGGCTGGGATTGCGGCTGGGATTGCGTTTGGAATCAGCGGTTGGGCGGGAGCCCCCGGCTGTGTTTTGCACCGAAGGTGCGCGCGCTGGCAGGGCCTTTTGCCCGCAGGCTGCCGCCATGCGGCTGGGATTGCTGGCAATCGCTTACAGCGCGGACCAGCGTTCGGTGGTTCGGCAGGAGCCTCGCCCTGGGATGGTGAAAGAATGGCGCGCGAGACGTGTTTTTCTGAAACACAGAGGACACAGAGGACACAGAGTTTTAGGGCAAAACCCAGTGAATTCAGCGTTCCTGGCGAATGGATTGGTGGTCAAAGTGCGATCCGAGTTTTCGGGCTGTTCGTCTTCTGTTTCACCATCCCAGCCTCGCCCTCCCGGGGCTTCACCCGTCTGTTCACAGGAGTCCAGAGAACTTCAACGCCATTTGGGCTGCCGCCCAATGGCCTTGACTGTCTGGCGGAAACCGCATCTGGCTCCCCTCTCCCCGGATCAGGGAGAGGGGTCGGGGGTGATGGGTGAAACTCGCCTGCCACGCGCAGCATGGACAGTGCAGAAGGATGCTGGATTCACAGTGTCCTGGAAGTGTTGGCGAGGGGACTGGCAGTGTTCTTTGACCCCTCACCCCCGTCCCCTCTCTCCTCGAAGGGGAGAGGGGGGATTGAGGCCGATTTTCGCCCGGATGAAGCGTATTTCAAGGCCATGTGGCTATGGCTTTGTTGGTGCGGGCATGGGGGCTGTTTCGGGCGGGCGGGTGGCATTTCTTGGGAAGTCATTCAGTTCGAAGGCTTCTTCGGAGGCTTGTTTGCCGGCTTCGTAGCGAGCGGCGTTTTCGCCGGACTTCAGGTTCAGCGGATAGTTCTGTGTTTCGTCGAGGCACCAGCCGTGTGGACCGATGCTGCCGTAGCGTTCTTCCACGAAACGGACGCCGTGCGTTTCCAGAATGGTTCCGGACTGTTGCTCGAGGCTTGCCAGATCGGTGTTGTAGGCGGTCAGCGCCTGTGCTTCGGCGGAGACGGCATTGGCCCAGTCGGTGATGGCCAGCAATTCGCTGAGAAGAGTATCTCGCTGGGCCTGAATATTTGCCCGCTGGGCACGAACATTGAACGCAGAAGCCTGCCTTGCTTCCCGAAACGCTTCATACTGCTGCAGATTCTGTTCGATGCTTCGCAGTACAGTGGCGAGATCATGTTCGATCTGGTGCAGGGCCTGCTTCAGGTTGGCACGGTCTCGTGCTATCAGCAGTTCCTGGTTGCGCACTCGGGCGCGCGATTCGCGCAATGTCAGAGGCACCGAGAAGGTGATGCCCAGTGTCCAGTCGGTGTGATCATCGAATGACGAATCCACTGTGGCGTTGGTTGGCCGCACGCGTCCGGAGAGGCCGTTCCAGCGGTGCAGGGCCTGAGCATCCAGCGAAGGCCGCGCGAAGTTTGCTCGTTCCACCAGCCGCTGCTGATCGGCTGCGAGCACAAGGTTGAGTTCAACCAGATCCGGACGGCTTGCCTGTGCGGTCTCGACGATTTCCTTCCAGCGAAACTCCAGACGATTGCGTGTGGGGGGAGTGGACGGCACAAGGCGGACGTCGTCTTCGGGGGGCAGTCCGAGGATATTTCGCAGGGCGGCTTCGCGCTGAAGGACTGCCGCACGCGAACGGACCAGTGTTGCTTTGGCGTTTGACCAGCTGGCCTGAGCCTGCGCGGCATCTGGGCGGTTTCTGAGCCCGACGTCAGCTCGCGCTTCCAGACTGCGAAAGCTGAATTCCAGCTGTTCCACCTGAATTTCGCGTGCCCACAGCTCAGTGCGAGCCTGAACCAGAGCCCAGTATGCGGCGATGACGTCCCGCACCAGATTCTGCATTGAACCTTTGAACTGGAAGTAGGAGCGTTCCTGCTCCAGCCGCGCGGCCATGATGGGAGCCCGATTGGCTGCGAGCCCGGCACCCGCAAGGAGTGGCTGAGTGTAGCTCAGTTCCATCGCCGGTTGATTTCGGGAGTAGAATCCTTCGTTGTTCTGGCTGTCCCAGCGATTGTTCGCTCCTATCGCCGCAGTGCCTCCAAGCAGGTTGCGATCAGACACATTGAATCCGTAGTCCGTTCCTGCACGCGGAAAATCCTGGATTTGCGGTCCGGCCGGATTCAAAAACGGGGACTCGGTGCGGCGGAGCGAAGAGTTGGCCTGAAACACCGGATCGAACTTCGCTTTGGCGATGTCGATCGGGGTGATGGCAATGGCCGTTTCATAGATGGTCCTGCCGGACGAGGACGCGGAAACGCCGGTGAGCACACGGATGACTTCAGAATTCTCGAGGGCCAGCCTCAGGGCTTCGTCAAGCGGCAGAAATCGCTCCGTGGCTGCTGCGTCTTTGGTGGCCACCGTGACAGGCTCCGGACCTGCCGGCCGACGGACCCTGGATGCCGAGGTGGACTCGGGCCAGCGAATCTGGCTTTCATCGGGCTTGAACAACTGGGCATGGCACTTCGGGACTCCCCCGAACAGGGCTCCAGAAATGACAGCAATACTCAGGATGGTCGGCAGAATGCGGCTCATGCAGTCCGAATCGGCCGGAATGTGGCCGGGAAAACATGAATTCCGCTTGTATCAGCTATGCACCGGGTGACGTTTCTTCCGTGCTTTCCGGTGACGAAGAATGGGCAGCCTGGAGGGTTTGGAATGCGGTTTCAAAGTCGGTGGTATCGGCGACGATGCTGCCGTCACGAAGCACGAGAATGCGTCTGGCATGGCGAGCGATATTCAGGTCGTGTGTGACGAGAATCACCGTGATTTTCTGTTGTTCGTTGAGTTGTTTGAACAGCTCAATCACTTCACGGCTGGTGCGTGAATCGAGGTTTCCGGTAGGTTCATCACCCATGAGGATAGAGGGGGTTGTAACCAGCGCACGCGCGATGGCGACTCGTTGCTGCTGGCCACCGGAAAGCTGGCCGGGGTGATGATCGAGTCGGGTGCCCAGCCCGACCATTTCCAGCATATCGCGGGCGCGCTTGCGGCGTTTTCCAGCGGACAGTCCCGGTCCGTAGAGCAGCGGCAGTTCGACGTTTTCAATCGCGGAGGTGCGTGCCAGCAGGTTGAAGTTCTGGAACACGAAACCGATGTGCCGATTGCGAATGGCCGCGCGGGCGTTTCGCGACATGTCCGCAATTTCCTCGCCATCCAGACGGTAGCTGCCTTTGGTGGGGCGGTCAAGACAGCCGAGGGTGTTCATGAGCGTTGATTTGCCGGAGCCGGAAGGGCCCAGCAGTGCAACGTATTCGCCCCTCTCAATTGACAGCGTGGTACTGCGCAGAGCGTGCACTCGAACTTCGCCGAGATCGTAGGTCTTGCTGATATCCCGAAGTTCAATCAATGCCATGATGCGGACTACCGAGCCTGCTCGTACAACTGCCGGAAGGAATCGAGGTCCATTTTGCGAGGATTAAAGGTGCCTGTCCACTGCAGAACGGCGTCAGCTGCCAGTTCATCCAGCTGCTGGGTATCAGGAGAGCGACCGATGGCTGCGGAAATCGAACGCGGCAGGTCTGCGAGGCCCAGAAATCCGGTGAAGCAATCCGCAAGCTGCTCGGCCGACGAATTCAGCAGCCACTCATCCGCACTGCAAATGTCCCTGGGAATCGGCAATTCGGCGTACAGGGGGCCAACGACGGACGCGTTCCAGCGGATCACGTGGGGCATCATGAGTCCGACCGCCAGTCCATGCGTGGTATCGAAACGAGCTGTCAATGGATTGGCAGTGGCGTGGGCTGCCCCGAGCATGCTGTTTTCGATCGCACAACCGGCGAGGAAAGCGCCGAGCAGCATTCGTCCGCGAGCTTCGAGATGGTCCGGCTGTCGGAGCACCGTGGCGAAGGCGGAGGCGAGCAGTTGCCATGCCTGTCGAGCGAACATTTGCGAGATCGAAGTGCGGCGGGCGGTGACCCAGCTTTCCAGCGCGTGGGTCATCGCATCGATTCCCGTGGCTGCCGTGACGGAACGTGGCATCGTGATGGTCAGCAGGGGATCGAGAATCGCCACTCGAGCCGCGGCTTTAACGTCACCACAAGCCATCTTCAAATGTGAGGCTGAATCCGCAATGACGGCGAACGATTGCGCTTCACTGCCGGTGCCCGCCGTTGTGGGCACCGCAATTAACGGCAACATGGGCTTCGAGGCGCGGCCAATTCCTTTATAGTCGTGAATCCGTCCACCGTTTGTCAGCAGGAAATTTGCGCCTTTCGCACAATCCATTGAGCTGCCGCCACCGAGCCCGGCGAGCAGGTCCACATTCAGTGACCTGGCATAGGCAGTGCAGCGATCAACGTCGTCGGATGTCGGGTTGGGCCGCACCTGGTCGTAAACCCAGCATTCGATACCGGCGTCGCGAAGAGATTTTTCGGCCGCTTCGCAGTGCCCGGCTTCCCGAAGCATGGGGTCTGTGACGAGCAGCACCCGCGAGCCGCCATACTCACCCGCCAAACTGCCCAGCAGGGAGATGCTGCCGGGACCGCAAACCAGACGGGTGCGCGGAAAAAAGTCGAGCACCGCAGAATTAGGCTCACTGTGCATGGCAGACCAGTCACAGGGGGAGGGATTTGGGAGTGGCGGGAGGCGGGTGGATGATAGGTGTCAGCAGTGGTGTTTCAAAGCCCGAGCGGCCGCGAGACAGAGGGGGCGCGAGACATTCCCGAAATTTCGAGAGGCATGCAGGCAGCCTGCGGCGAATTGGGGATTGTTTTCAACGCGGGAGACAACGCGAAGGCAGGCCACAGGCACGAGTATGTCCGCACTCCGCACTCCGTACTGCCGTATCGTCGTGCACACGTAATCAGCACGGAGACGTTGATGCGTGTGGCAGACAACGATCAGCAGTTGCAGCACCTGACGATTTCTGTTGCGTGCCGTGCTGCGGTTGAGGAAGCCATTGATGGCTAGGCGTTCACCGCAACATCTTTGAGCCGTGGCAACAGGTAGGCTACTGTTCCGGCCATGGTGTTGAGGTTGAAGTAGTCTTCTTCGGGGATCTGGATGCGATACATCTTTCGCAGTTCCATCACGATATCGAGGAAGTCCATGCTGTCCAGTTCCATCTGTTCGCGAAACGGACGCGCATCCTCAAGCCCGGTCAGATCCTCGTCCGGAGCGATTCGCTCCAGGATGTCCAGAATCACCTGCCGGATCTGATCAGCCGTCATCAATCTGTCCTCGTTAACTGTTTAGCCGTTGGGAGCGGTGTGCTGAAACTTTTTGACGATCACCACAGAGTTGATACCGAGCATCCCGAAGGAATTGTTGAGGATGCAGTTGACCTGAGTCAGCTGCCTGGGTTGATTGATAACCAGGTTAGGCAGGCTGCACCGAGGGTCGAGTTCGGAAATGTTGATTGTAGCATGGACGATGCGATCGTCAAACGAGGGGAGATTCCCGAGCAATTCCAGTGCACCGGCGGCTCCCATGGCGTGTCCGATGAAGCTTTTTGTGTTGTTGATGCATGTGCTGGGGGAATCCGCAAAAATCTTTCGCAGGGCCGCGGCCTCTTCGATGTCGCCCTGTTCTGTGGCGGTGGCGTGGCTGCTGACAATGTCGATGTCGGCGGCGGTGAGTCCGGCGCGTCGGAGTGCCAGCTGGATGCACTCTGCCTGTCGATTGGAATCCGGAAGCACGAAGTCTTTGGCGTCGGAGTTCATTGCGTAGCCGACGATTTCGCCATAAATCCGTGCGCCGCGTCTTTTTGCGTCGTCAAGTCGTTCCAAAGTGCAGATGCCGCCACCTTCGGCGACTACGATGCCATTGCGGTGAAGATCGAAGGGGCGGCAGGCAAGTGTGGGATCTTCGTGGCTTGCGAGTGCTCCCTGAGCTGCAAAACTGGCAAAAATTCCAAACGTGTGGATGCTTTCAGAGACACCGCCGGCGATCGCAAGGTCCACCTCGCGAAGGCGCAGCATCTGTACGGCCTGGATAAAGCCTGCGTTCCCGGCAGCACAGGCGGCCCCCAGCGTCAGATGCGGGCCGGTGATGCCGAGATTCAGAGTGACCTCACCGGCCGCATTATTAGCCACCGTGCGGGGGTTGTGATGATGGGACCAGACCTTCGTGTCGTACTGAAACTTTGAAATTTCGTAGACTTCGTTCTCTGTTTCGACATTCCCGTGCTCCGTGATTCCAAGATAAACGCCGGTGCGATCTTTGGCGACCGCTGGCCAGTCCAGTCCGGAATCACGAATGGCTTCGTTCGCACAGTAGATGGAAATGGAGCCGGCACGGGTGCCGCGGCGAAGGTCTTTTTTCTTCTGATATCGCAGATCGTCAAAGCGGCAGACGCCCGCCAGAACCGGCCCCATATATCGGGTTTCATACTGCACAACGCCGGATTTTCCCGACAGCAGTGCCGCGCGGAATTCGCTCAGGTTGTTCCCGTTGGGAGCCGCCAGGCCAACCCCGGTGATCACGACACGCTCAGAATCCATCACGTCAGAAACCTCTGCACTCACTGCGTTTCGGCCGAGGAAAAAGTCCAGATCGGCCCGGAATTTCAGGAGATTACAGCGCAGGTGAAAACCTGACAAGCAGGCTCACTGAGCTTCCCATGGATCCTACCGGTCAAAAAACAGGAAAAGAACGAATTGGCCGTTTTACAGGAATTGCCGGAAATCAACGGCCGATCCCCGACGACCCGCAACACTTGCCGCTCCAGGGTGATTTCTGCTAGTCTCCGAAAATTCCGGACAGGAAGTCAGCGTGGAGGTGAGGAATAGTGATGATTCGATCGCAGGGGAGGCGGCTGCAGTCGCGAAGAGCGACTTCGTTTATGATCTGGATTTCGCTGGTGATGCTCGCCTTCCTGCTGTGGCGGGCGCGAACCAGCGGTCAGGTCCCGACCTCTGTCTGGGAACCTGCAGTTCTGGTGCTGTCCGCTTTCACCACATTCCTGTCGCTGTTCGGCTGGCTGCTGTTCTGGCCCCAGCGATCATCCGGAGCCGAATCGCCTCTGCTGTTTCTGGCCGGTCTGCTGACGCTCATACCGCCCTGTGTGATTGCCTGGCTGATGATGCCTTCCGGATCAGTCCTGCGGCCGTGGCTCAGCATGGCGGTGCTGATCTTCGGTATCCTGACGATACTCAGCCCCATCCCCGCGGAACTGTTTCGCGTTCCCAGGGACCGGCGACACTGGCTGCAGCTTGTCACTGATGCTTCCCTTTCGATGATGGATGTGGACGCCCCCCGGGTGAGCTTTGAAAATGTTGTGCCACAGACGCAGTTTCGCCTGACCCGCGCCGCCGAACAGCCCCCACCTGCCCCTGTTCGCAGAGAACCCGATCGGGATGCAGATGAACCGACGCGGGATCCGTGGGAGGATCCATTTCGCGGCACTGGTCGTCGATTAAGCCGTGTGCGGGGGGCCGCATCTTCGGATGCTGCAGCGGCGTCTGTCACCGGGACACGGACCACCGCGGCCGCTGTTGTGCAGCCTCCTCCGGTACCAGTCCCGAAAGACCTGCAGCAGCAGTTTCCGGACACCACATTACTGGGAGCTCCCAACATCTCAAACGTGCAACAACCTGACAGCGGCAGGCGTGAAGAGGAGCATCGAGGGTTGATGGGAACTGAGTCTGAGCCGGCAGAGGCAGACAATGATTCGGACGGCGGTCTGATTTCAGAAATTGTCAGCATCGAGCGAAATGAAGATGAATTCGGTGGAGTGATGGTCGAAGGAATTGCTCGAGCCGTCTTCCGAACCGGCCAGAAGCGAGTCAATCTGCAAATTCCGCTTTCCCCACCACTCCCCGGCGTGCCCGAAGCAGAGTGTGAACCGGCCGGTCATGAACCGCTCAGAGCCCGCGTGGCGTTGCGTCAGCCGTACGGACTGCGAATTGAAGTGCGGCGTTCCGAGTCTTCGCAGCCCCTCGAAGCCGAGATCTCATTTTCTGCCGTTTACACGCCGTCACGTCCCGGCTGAGCTTCCCGCACACTCTGCATGCACTCGCACCTACATATTCACGACGGACAAAGGATCTTCGAACAGTGCAGTATCAATCGGAGTTAAAAATCGCTCTGGCGGCGGTGCGTCAGGCTGCTGGATTGTGTCGTTCTGTACAGTCCGCACTGGCGGGCGATTCCATGTCGAAGGCGGACAGCAGTCCGGTCACGATTGCGGACTTTGGCAGTCAGGCCTTGATTTGCCGGACATTGCAGACATCATTTCCCACGGATCCGGTGATTGCTGAAGAAGGAGCAGCAGAACTGCGAACGGCAGAGGGATCCGTTTTTCTTCAGCGAGTGCTGGCTGAGTGTGCGCTGGCGGGAGCAACGGGAAGTGCAGAGGACGTCTGTGGCTGGATCGATCATGGCGGTTCCAGCACCTACTCCCCGCGTTTCTGGACACTGGACCCGATCGATGGCACCAAGGGCTTTCTGCGATGCGAGCAATATGCGATATCGCTGGCTCTGCTGATCAATGGGCAGATTGAGCTTGCCATTCTTGGATGCCCGAATATGGCATTTCCGAACGTCACCGAACCAGGGGTGCTGGCATGGGCCGTGCGTGGTGGCGGGGCGTGGCAGCAGCCTCTCTGGCAGGAGTCCGCGCCACCGGTTCCGCTGCGAACAGCCCCCACAACAAATCTCGGTGAACTGCGAGTCTGCGAGTCGGTGGAGTCCGGGCACAGTGCACATGACTGGTCCGGCCTGATCGTGAAAGACCTCGGTACGACCGCGGCTCCGGTAAGAATGGACAGTCAGTGCAAGTACCTTGCGGTGGCTCGCGGCGACGCCGACTTGTATCTGCGGTTGCCCACGAAAAAGGGTTACGCCGAGAAAATCTGGGACCATGCCGGCGGCGTGCTTTTGGTGCTGGAGGCGGGTGCAATGGTCACGGACATCCGCGGCCAGCTGTGCGATTTCCGCCACGGTAGTACTCTGAAGAACAACGAAGGCATTACAGCCACAAACGGACGCGTGCATCCGATTGTGCTGCGGGCTGTCGAGCGGCATCGGCCTGCAGCGACAGCTACACCCTGAGCATCCAGCCGCGAATGTGCTGCTCACGCAATCGCCGAGACAACTGCCGCATGTGCGGTTCACTGCGGCAGATCAGGAACACCGTTGAGCCACTGCCGGACATCCAGACCGGCTGGTGACTGATACGCTCCAGCCTTTCGATCAGGTTTGCCATTTGCGGGTTGAGCACCGCAGCGGCTGCGGTCAGGCGATTGAAACAGAATTCGGGCAGTGCCGCTGGCTCGCCGCTGGTGAGTGCTGCCACGAGAGGAGCCGAGCTGCGAAATTCGGTGGGCAGCACGCTGTGACGGAAGACCTCCGGAGTACTGTTGCCCTGATCCGGACGGAAGGCCAGAAAAAACAGCGGCCCGGCCAGCGCAAAAGGCTCGATCTGTTCACCGCGACCACGACACACGGCCGCGCGACAGTCGGCAAGGAGGAAGTTAATGTCGCTGCCCAGCAATGCAGCGATCGCGTGAAGTTCATCGTCCGGGACAGTCAGATTCCAGATTTGCCGACAGGCGCGCAATGCAGTAGCCGCGTTGCCGGATCCACCGCCCAGTCCCGACTGCGGCGGGATCTGCTTGTGCAGCACAAAATCAGCACCTGCCGTGATCCTGAATCGATCGCGAAGGCAAGCCGCTGCCCTGAGGATCAGGTTGCGCTCATCCAGCGGTACACCAGCCGTGACAGATGGAACCGTGGAGTCGCTGAAACGCAGCGACAAACGCCCGGTACTGTTTACGCTCGCGGAAAGCATGTCACAGAACTGTGTCCGCAGCATGACGGTCTCCAGTTCGTGAAAACCGTCAGGCCGTTTGCCGAGCACTTCGAGAAAGAGATTGAGTTTGGAAGGGGAGGGCAGTACGAGCATTGGAGAGCAGTCAACTGTGGGTTTGTCAGGCGGTCAGCCGGTCAGTTCGGAGAGGCATTGACGGGGTGGACAAGGGTGGGGTGGTGAAAAGACGATCAGGCGCACCGGGCTTTCAATCACTTCTTTGCCGGATCGCCCGCTGCGGATCTGGACTTTTCCTTTGGCGGATCCTGAACAGTCAGTTCAAACTGAGCAAACGCCTCACTGTCGTTTGACGTCGCTCGTATCAGAATACGTACAGAGTCCTGTTCAAAGCCGACAGGTACTTTCCAGTTCAATTCCCCCTGTAAAGAAAGTGACATCCCTTCCACGGGGGATTCAAGGCTGTATTGAACGTCGTCAAAGCTGGACAATTCGCGGAACTGATGCGACAGCTGTGAACCGCGCACGGCGTTCAACGGTGGAATCGATGTCACGTACAGCCACGGCTCTCCCTGTTTCTTCAAGGCCTCTTCAAGGTCAAATGGATAAATCGATATGCGTTGTCGATCCCAGTTGAGGGTGACGAACGATTTCAGCTCCGGCAGCAACCAGAAGGACGATTCCCGATCCGTCTCCAGTCGATTTCGGATGGACTGCTGCTGGTCGGTGTCTCCAGTCAGCGACATCTCTTCGAAGTTGCGAAGCGTATAAATTGTGCGACGGTCTGCCACATTGCAGACTTTGCATTGCACGTTTCCAGTGCCGAACTGAACGGCGAGGAAGTATCGGGGATCGACGGTCGGCAGTAATCGATCCTTTGCGAACAAACCCATCGCAATTCTTCGCAGGTTTCGATCGCATTCCTGAGACTGGATCAGCAGCAGACTGCCGTCCGCGGTCGGTGCGGACCAGTTTTTCCCATGATTGCTGGTCGATCCAACGGACTGAGTCCCGGGTTCCCCGACAATCATTCGCTGCCATGAAACCGGGCTGAGTCCGGTGACAAGACCGAGTGCAGTCTGGCCGTCGGCAGACAGCTGAAACTCATATCCATGCTGACCTCTTGCACCGATCGAGTCACCAATCCGTTCCAGAGTTCTGCCGTCAATCAGGCAGGCATCGGATTCACACGCCAAAAAGAGTGGTGAGACGGCGTTGGTGCCAATTTTGAGCGCGTAGGGGGGAGAGGCGACTGGCAGGCTGGACACACGCTCTCTCCTGAATGATGTCAGGTCAATTCGTTCGAGAGTACCTTGAGAGGGCCTTGCGACGAACAGCGCCTCGGTGCCTGCAGTAAACAGAACATCGCTGAGCACCGATTTCAGTTCATGCACCACACTGCCGCTGGCAATATCCACGATCACAAGGCTGCCAGCTGTTGGCTGATGAAAGATGAAGAAGCGTCCGCCTCCTCCGACCGAAAAGTGCGACCATGGTTCGTTCAGGCGAACGATGACAGGATCAGCCAGATCTTTTTCCAGCGGAGTTGTCTCTGGAACTGGCTCCATGACCACACCGGAAGGCGCGTGCGAGGGTGCCGACATGGCCACTCGCAGTCCGACACCGGTGGAGCGGAATGTGGGCTCATGGTGATCGCGCCGCGAACGCCGGTACTGCGGCAACGTCGATCTCCAGCTGCCTCCCCGCACAACCCGTTCGGTTCCTGTCGCAGGCCCCTCGGGATCATTCGTTGAAGACTGTTGATAGGTCTGCCCACTGAACCAGTCGGCACACCACTCAGCGACATTCCCGGTCATGTCGAACAGACCGAATGCATTTGCCGCAAAACTTCCGACAGGCGCCGTATATACGTATCCGTCCTTGAACGGAGCCATGTTTCCATCTGTGGTATGCAGTTGAACTCGTCCCTCACGAAAGGCGTCGTCGGCCACATTCACTTCACCCCGACCCTGCGTTTCCTGCAGTGCATCTGCACGGCACGCGTATTCCCATTCCGCCTCGGTTGGTAACCGGTAATCCCGAGATTCTTTCTGGCTTAACCATTCCAGAAACGCATCCGCGTCCTGCCGCGTGAGGTTGGTGACGGGGTGCTGATCGCTCTGGCGAAAACCAGTGTTCATCCAGTTGAATCGTGAGTCATAGATACTTTGTCGCTGGTCGTCGTAACCATTGCCGCCCTGCTGATCCGTTTCTGCCGTCGTCCTGTACCCCGTCTCACTGGCGAATCTGCGAAACTGTCCGACGGTGACTTCATGAGTACCGAGATAGAACGGACGGGTGATCTGAACCGCGTGCTGGAATTCTTCGTGTTCCGGCTTTGCGTTCGCAGTTCCCATCAGGAATTTGCCGGGCTGAATGCGAGTCAACTGCATTCCCAGCGTATTTGTGAGGCTGTCCGGGTTCTCAGTGGCTGAGGTCGTTTGCGGTGGTGCGGCAACGGCGCTGGCCACCGTTGTGACTTCTTCCCGTACAACTCTGAATCCAAGGAACGCCGCCCGAAAATCGGGTTCAAATCGTGCGCGATTTGCCGAGCGAAACTGTCGGGACCATGCCTGCCAGCCGCCACCCCGAAAAACTCGAAAAACACCGCTCTCCGGCCCCGGGGGATCAACAGCTGGAGAGTTCAGATAGTAATTGTCCTCGAACCAGTCGCTGCACCATTCACACACGTTACCCGTCATATCGAAAAGACCGAAAGCGTTTGGCCGGAAGCTTCCAGCTGGTGCCGTGAAGACATGGCCGTCGTCCGTCGTCGCAAAGGCAAAACCCGGGTCCTGATCAAAGTCAACTCCGGCCACTGTGAGACTCTGGTCCGCCACATTACCGATCGTCGTCACTTCCTCAGAACTCAGTCCGTTTTGGAAAGTGGTGTCGCCTCCGGCACGACACGCGTATTCCCACTCCGCTTCCGTCGGCAGCCGATACCGCACCGACTCCTCACGGCTCAACCACTGTAAAAATGCATTTGCATCATTCCATGTGAGATTTACCACGGGGTGCTGTCCGGTCTGTGCATATCCCGGCGAGCTCCAGTTGAAGACTCTGTCATAACGCCCCTTGATCGGACTTTGGGCCACGTCAAATCCAAAGCCACCTGTCCTGTCGATTTCAGCCGCGGTTCTGTATGCCGTGGCATTCACAAATTGCTGAAACTGGTCGATCGTGACTTCATGAATCCCCATGTAAATCGACTTTGTAATCGCAACCCGATGCCGATGCTCGCCCTCCCACCGACCCGATTCGCCGCTCGGAGAGCCCATCCAGAATTCTCCGATCGGAATCCGGATCAGCTGCATTCCGATACTGTTGGTGACCACACTCTCGCCGCTTGTCGGCAGCACGGTTCGAACAGATGCGTCATCACTGGCACTGGCACTGGGACTGACATCGGGACTGGGACTGGCTTCAGGTCCCGGAGGCAACTTTCGGCTTTCCGATTTTGGACGCTCGATACTGGCAAAAAAAACAACCGTAAGCAACAAAGTGACGACCGACAACGGCACGACAAAGGGATTCTTTTTCTGATCATTCATTCGTGCACCGTGTCATTGCAGGCAATTCTGCGAACGGAGATCTGTCGGGCGTTTCCGGCGAAATCGCGTCCCGTACCCGGGAGCGTGCCCGTCTTTTGCGTTGGGCAGTTTATTTTTTACGCCGAAAGAAAAACAGCGTCAGCCGAGTAAAGGACGGTAAGGCATCCGCGACAGCGGTTGGGCGGAAGCCCCCGGCTGTGTTTGGCACCGAAGGTGCGCGCGCTGGCGAGTGCGTTGGTGCGCCGTTGGCAGGTGCCTTTGCCCGCAGGCTGCCGCCATGCGGCTGAAGTTGCGAGCGGTTGGGCGGAAGCCCCCGGCTGTGTTTCGCACCGAAGGTGCGCGCGCTGGCGAGTGCGTTGGTGGGGCGTTGGCAGTGTCCTTTTGCCCGCAGGCTGCCGCCATGCGGTTGAGATTGCGTTGGGGATTGCGTTGGGGATTGCGTGTGGAAACCAGCGGCTGGGCGGAAGCCCCCGGCGACGTTTCGCACCGAAGGTGCGCGCGCTGGCGAGGGCGTTGGCGGGGCGTTGGCAGGGTCTTTGCCCGCAGGCTGCCGCCATGCGGCTGAAGTTGCGAGCGGCTGGGCGGAAGCCCCCGGCTGTGTTTCGCACCGAAGGTGCGTGCGCTGGCGAGCGCTTTGTCGGGGGCGAACAGTGGAGTAACCACCCAATCCTTTGCATGGCCCGAGTG
>JBJTOP010000319.1:0-14225 GCA_046074645.1 Planctomycetaceae bacterium
CTTCCACGACCAGAGTTCAACCATCGTATGCAGCCACAGGCAGAGGTTCCAGCAGGCCACATTGCTCCACACATTCCTGACCTGCTGTTCACCAGCCCCATGCACCTCCTTGACATCATGAAAGTTCTGCTCGATCGCAGCGCGGTCAGGCACACTTTCGATGATCGTCTCAACGGAGGCCGCAGCATCGGTGCAGAAGAAGGCGACCCACTCATCTGAGTTGTCCCCGAACAAATCTGCCGACCGCTTGACGATCATGACTCGAATGACGCCACCGACAGGTGGGTAAGTCGCGAGGAATGTTTTGTAGCGGACGTCCTGCTCCTTCCCGTACAGAATCATCCGTGTGGTTGTCCATCCCTGGCGGTGCGCTCCGCGGCGAGATAGTGAGATGTCTTTTCCATACTTGCGTGGCCGACCCTTGCCGCGACGTTTTTTTACATCGGGCAGCTCAAACAACGCCGCATCTTTCCTCAAACGACTGACGACAACCGCGCCCGTCGCAAGCACGCGCTGCAGGAACGGACGCTTTGCATACGCACCATCGGCCACGACCAGGACGCGTCTTCGAAACCAGTTCTGGAACAAGCGAACGCACCATTCAACAAGCCCCGCAGCCAGTTGCAGTTTTGTGCGGAACTTCCATGGAGCCTTGCCCACATTCTCCATCGTCTCAAGGTCTTTTTGCCGGACATACATCCGTGCCAGCAGTGGCAGGCCAATGCAACCCCACTGCGGATGCCGCACCAGCCAACTGATTGTGACCCACACGTGGCCGAACAGAAACTCAGCGCCAGAAGGACCGGGAGTGGGATTGTGATGCTTGCCTGCCAGCTCAACTTTTTTGCCGTAGCGTTTCGTGGGCGAATCATCGATTGCGAGTTTGACAAATTCTCCGACGTGACTGACGAGAATATGCCTCACCGCCAGATGAAGCAACTGGGTTGCTACGCGTTTCGAGTTGCGTCCCAGCGTCTGCAAAAAGTAGTAGTGATCTTGCCAGTCTTTGCCGACATCACTGGCACGGAGCCAACTGGAAACGGTCCGCCGTCCACAGCTCAGGATCATTCCGAGCATGATGTTGAAGAAGTACTTCCGACTGCGTCGGTCCAAAGCAGTCGTGACAAACTCACACCAGTCCAGTATCATTGCGGGCAGCGTCCATGCAGCCATCGGGGGTGCTCCTTCGGAGAGAGAATCGTTCGTGGTAAAACAATTCTTGCTGAAGACACCCGTGGCTGTGTAGACCAGTTTCCGGCCACCGCGGGGCAGCTCAATGCGGTACAGAGATATCAGAAAGTGCAGTGAGTCGCAACCGAAGATATAATAGAGCAAATGCACATGACTGACGGATGACTCGATGTCGGCCGCAAGGCGGGCCAGCGAACCGTGGTAGTCCGCAATCAGCTCGATGCTGTTTCCTTCCAGAATTGGCAGCGTGCCAACACGGCTGGCCAGCCGCGCAGCAGGCAGTGCCGCAGCATCCACCCGAGGTTCATGAATCTCCGGACGCTGCAGAATCTTTGAAGCCAGAGACGCAAGCCGTTGATTGAGCTGGCGAATGCGCCGACGACGTTTTCGCGGCATGTCCGCTCGGCCAAATAACCCATACAGCACCAGCCCCGCCAACGGCTCGAAAAAAATCAGCAGCAGCCAGCTGCGAGCGGATTCAGGTGAACGACGGACTGGGACCCAGAAAAGCATGGTCAGACGTATGCCCCACTCCAGCACCAGCAGGAGTGGGGATACGATGGACCAGAAATCAGGGAACTCCAGGAACATCTGGCAGACTCCTCGACTGACCGTGTGCTGATGTGCAGCCATGAGCAAACGGCAGAGCAGGAGCGTGGAAGAGCAAACGATGTACCGGGCCGATCAGGCAGCCCGACGCAGGTGATCGCTGATGGACAGTATCCCGGCAGGCTCGTCTTCACGAGCAGCCGCGTCAATAAACGCCTCGAAGATCTGCAGATCCAGCGCAGAGGCGGTTCCATTCTCCGGATGCCACTGGACACCCAGACAGAACCAATCGTCTTCGATCGACTCATACGCCTCAATCACCCCGTCCGGGCAGGCGGCGCTCACTCGAAAACGACCGGCCAGATCTCGCACCGCCATGTGATGCGCACTGTTCACCCGGACCTCACCAGGACCGTAGATGGCATCAAGCCGAGTGCCCGGAACGATCTCCAGCACATGCCGCAGATTCTGTTCGACCGGATCACGGTGATGCAGTGCCCGGGGAATGTCTTCGGGTATGTGCTGATGCAGCGAACCACCGCACAGCACGTTCACCAGTTGCATACCAGCACCAATGGCCAGAACAGGGAGCTTCCGCTGAATCGCCATCTCTGCAATCCGCCGATCGTAGTCCTCCCGCCGCTTCGGCATCACTCGCACCGAAGGATGCAGATGCTGTTTCATGCGGGTGGGGTCGAGGTCGAGGCTGCAGCCGGCGAGGACAATGCCCGCCACAGCGTCCAGACTGCGGGCGATGTCGTCCTCAGATTCGAGCGGTGCGAGGAGCAGAGGAATGCCACCGGCAGCGGTGACACTGTCGTAGTAGCCGGTGTTGAACCAGCTGAGGGCGGCGGCGTTGAAGCGATCGGGACGAAAATCCCCGGTAATTCCAATCAACGGCTTCGGACGATTACTGGTGCTCATGAATAGGGCTCCTTCCCGCAGTTGAGCTGAGGTCGCGTATGCGACCGTCCTGAATCCCAAAGAACCCCTTCGGGACTTTTCGCAGCCAACCGAATCCATGGTGGACTGCGAAGAGGTGGGGAGCTTAACGCGGCAAAATCTGCCTGTAAACCAAAACCTTGATTTTGTGGCAAATCTTTTTGGACATACAACATCCAGGGGATTGGCTGTAAAATTGCGACCGTTTCGAAAAAACAATTGCAATGGGGCTTTTAATATTGAGCTAATGTGGTACTATCTATTACAATTCCCTTAGTGCTTATTCAAAATCACTCCGCGGTGTCTCAAAGGTCGGATTTTTATTGTACTCAGTCCACGCAGGGACTGCAGTTTTCTCACGGATCGGGTATTTCTGTCTTCAGGTGTGCAGGCAGACCGTTGCCGCACAGCTGCTTTCAGGGCCCCTGTTGCTTATGCTCACCATGGTTCAGCCCGGTCCACCATCAACCACCTCCATTGGCGCGGCTGGCTCTTCAACCGCCCCAAAATCCTCTGCCGCCACGGACCATCAACGGCTCCTTGAACCGCTCCAGAAATGGTGGGGTTACCCGGGTTTTCGTCCATTGCAGTCTGAGGCGATGTCGCTGGTGATGAAGGACCGCGATTCCCTTGTGGTGCTTCCTACGGGCGGCGGAAAGTCGCTTTGTTACCAGGTTCCTGCGCTGGCTCGTCCAGGACTTGCCGTAATCGTATCACCGCTGATTTCGCTGATGAAGGACCAGGTCGATTCGCTGCAGGCACTGGGCATCTCTGCCGCCTGCATTAACAGCTCACAGACCGGTGCCGAAAAAGCGTCCGTGGCGACACAAATTCGCCGCCGTGAACTCAAACTGCTCTACATCTCTCCCGAACGTCTGGTACAGTCTGCAACGCTGGATTTTCTCCGCGATGCTGGCCTGTCCTTCGTGGCCATCGACGAAGCGCACTGCATCAGTCAGTGGGGGCACGATTTCCGTCCCGAATATCGTCAGCTGCAAATGCTCAAACAGCACTTCCCCGGCATTTCAGTGCATGGTTACACCGCCACAGCCACCCCGCAGGTCAGACAGGACATCGTGCTGCAGCTGGGCCTCCACCAGCCCGAAATACTCGTTGGATCCTTCGACCGCCCAAATCTGGTGTACCGCGTCGAGCGACGTGTGGATTCGATTGGGCAGATCCGCCGAATTCTTGATCGCCACAAAGGTGAATCCGGCGTGATCTACTGCATCAGCCGTCGCAACGTCGAATCGGTCAGCAGCGCACTCAATCACGCCGGCTACAAAACGTTGCCCTATCACGCGGGGCTCAGCGACGACGATCGGCGTCGGGGTCAGGAAGCCTTCATCGACGAATCGGTCAACATTATCGTGGCCACTGTTGCATTCGGCATGGGGATCGACAAAAGCAATGTACGTTTCGTGATTCACGCCGAAATGCCGAAATCGCTGGAACACTACCAGCAGGAAAGTGGCCGCGCTGGCCGCGACGGGCTCGAAGCTGAATGCACGCTGCTCTATTCGCCGGGCGACGTCGAGACCTGGAATTACCTGATGAAGGACACCACGGACGACTCCGTCCGCGAGGTGGCCGAAGAATCGCTCAAATCCATGCGGCACTACTGCTCAAGCATCCGCTGCCGCCACAGTATGCTCGTAGAACACTTCGGACAGTCGCTCGATAAGCCCGCCTGCTCAGCCTGCGATGTGTGCCTTCAGGAAATGGCGCCCGTGGCCGACGCCCTCATCGTCTCCCAAAAGATCCTCTCCTGCGTTGTGCGACTCCAGGAACGCTTCGGCGGTACCTATACCGCTCAGGTTCTCAAAGGATCCAAAGCTCGCCGCATTCTCGAAAACCATCACGATAAACTCTCCACCTGGGGGCTCCTTCGTGACGATCCTGAAACACAAATTCGCGCCTGGATCGATCAACTCACATCACAGGGATTTCTGCGGCAGTCCGGCGAGTACAACTGCCTGCAGATCACGCCCACCGGTCGCCAGCTCCTCCGTGGTCAGGCCGTACCCTCCCTTCTGCGCACTCGTTCCAGCGAAAACCCGGCACCGGCTGCCGCAACGGCAATGGATTCGTGGGAGGGTGTGGATCGCGACCTCTTCAACGAACTCCGCGGACTCCGCACCCGCCTTGCCGTCCAGCGCGGGCTCCCGCCCTACATCATTTTCAGTGACAACACCCTCCGAGCCCTCGCCCGGCACCGCCCTGCTTCCTCAACCGCGCTCGCGGCAATCCCCGGCATCGGCGAAAAGAAGCTCAACGACTTCGGCGCCGTCGTCCTCTTCGAAATCCAACAGTACTGTCAGTCCCGCGGCCTGCAACTCGATAACGACCTCCCCCGCCACTCCAACTCCCCCGGAAACGCAGCTCCGGGACAAGGAACAGATTCTGCCTCTTCCCCGGCCACTCGCGTCTCTTCCAGACTCCCCAGCCAAAATGCCGAAGAATACTACGAGCTCTTTGCTCAGGAACTGTCCATCGAAGAAGTCGCAATCCAGCTCGACCGATCACTGGATACTGTCGGCAAGTATCTGTCAGCATGGCTTCAAATCCATCGCCGCACAGATCTCACACCCTGGGTCGCTCCGTCGATTCGCACCCGTGTGGAAGATTCAATCGGACGTCTGGGAACTGAACGACTCAAACCGATCTTCGAAGATCTGCAGGGCGCCGTTGCCTATCACGTACTCAGAGTGATTGCCACCGTCTGGGAAATGGAGCACGGCCCCTGATGACTGGGGGCATTGAAGGTCGTTCGGCCATCAACCACCATTTCGCAAAGCGAAATGCGGAGATCGGGTTACCGGCCGGTCTTTGTAGGTGAACCGGAAGTCTCTGGGTTACTTCCCGCGGCGTTCGCAAGGACTCGTCCGCCTTTGACCGCCAGCAACCGCAGAATGCGGTCGAGCGCTTCGCAATTGCGGTCGTAACATCGGCAGACTCGACATAGCCGCAGGCTTCCTCCACTTCCCAAAGCCTCGCGCCACCCCTGCGGCAGCCGACAGGTGCGACGGCCACGGATGACAATCAACGGATGCACGCGTGAACCAGTCTGACGTTCCAGCCACGCCAGCATCGAGCCCTGGCTGCCAAAGACGTCCCGATCATCCCCCAGCAAACTGGAAGTTGGCACCAGCAGCTTCAGCGGATACTGACCTGCATGGCTGATTGCGGCCTGAAGACCAATTCGCACGGATCGCTGGACATGATTCAAAGTGAACAGTCCCCGATTGCCTGGAAGCACAATCAGGGCGCGGGCGTTGAGTTCCATGGCTGTTTCCACAGCCCTTGCAGTGTCTTCCATCGCGTCTTCGAAAGACAGATTCAGGGATCCGGTGTAGCCACCACAATATCCCAGGCTGCTGACTGAGATCCCGGCGTCGTTCAGAATCTGCAGCATCCGCGAGGGCTGGATCTGCAGGGCCTGTTGACGGCGGACGGTGACATGGCGAACACCCTGAGCCTGCAAATGTTCTGTTTCCGTCACCAAATCATCTTCGGACATCGCCGACAGACTGGCGGAAACAGCGATTCGGGAGACCAGCGGACGGTCTTCCCATTCACGGGCAGATTCGAGAAATACGTCCATCTGGTGAACTGCGTAGCCTGAGGATTGGAAGGGAAGCGAGACAGGGGAGGCCATGATCAGGACTGTGGAACTCGTTGACCACGGGAGTCTGCTGAATTTTGGATCTGAAGTAAACAGCATTGACGGCGGAAAATCGAAGAGTGCCAGGGATTCAAAAAAGGAGTTTGTCGCACGTCGAATTCGGCTTGACTCTGATAAAACAGGCAGTTAAGGAACCGCGATGACTGAAAATTCCCGTTGTGTCGCTCCGGAATTCACGATAAAAACTCAAGCACCAACAGCCTTGTCCGGCGTGTCAGAAAACGGATTGTTCGGGGACTCCGCGTTGTCACACAATGCTTTTCAACCTGGTGATCTGGTGATTTACACGGTCTCAAAGCAGGGACTGCATCCAGGTCCTGGTGCGCGGGATATCCAGCCAGTGCCGAACGGCGAAGACTACACGTACGTCGTTGACAAATACTGGATGGTGCAGCAGCTTTCGGACGGTGGGCGAGTGATCATCGTGACGCGTCGCGGAAAAACTCGCGAAGTCTCCGCAGGTGACCCACTCCTGCGAAAAGCGACCTGGTGGCAGCGTCTGCGGTACCGCGACCGCTTCCCATCCTTAGAGGTACACACTGAAAAAACCGCCGATTGACCGGACCCAGGGCCGTTACATGGTGCAGATTTCACTGCCGAAAGCCCCGCAAACCCGCAGATTCCGCCGATAGCGGAATTCAGATTCTGACGGATGGTGCGATTTTTCAAGATCGGGCGATCGCAGGGGCTATTCCGTCAAATTGTGTTTTGCGGTTGATCGATACTGTTACGAGACCGCGCGTTCTGCGTCGTGTCTGCGGTGGTTCTGTGGAATTTTCAGGCCAGCACTTGGCAGAGAAGATCATGAAGTTTGAATTCCTCCCGGGAAATCGTCGCCTTCGCCGCCACAATCAGCCCGTGCCCGCCCCGGCACTGCTGGAAACACTCGAAACCCGCACGCTGCTTGCAAACAGCCCTGTGGTCACCTTTCCTGATGCGACCCCCGGTGCCGAAAAGATCCCCGAGACCACGAATCCAACAACGCGCATCGCGTTCACTGGTGTCGAGGGAGCGACTGGCTACGAAGTCTGGATCAACGACGTCGAAACTCGTCAGCGAATCCTGCTCGATGCCACTATCCCGGCGACTGCTCGCGAATACACCCCAACAACACCGCTCCAACTGGGTGTAAATCGAGTCTGGATGCGAGCACGGCTCGCTGACGGTGCAACCGGGCCGTACAGTCCACCCGTGGATGTGCTGCTTAAGACCGTTCCCACGGTGACAGGACCCGTCTCCGGCATTGCGGGCCAGCCACGCAAGATCGATGGCAACACATTCCCGCTTACATGGTCCGACGCCAAAGGTGCACGCACCTATGAACTCTTTCTCAGCAACCAGACAACCCAGACTTCCACGGTCTACCGCGTTGCCGCCAGAACTCCCATGCTCGATGCGCTCGGCCGCGCCATGCCTGACGGGCGAGGCGGAGTGCTGTTTCAGGATGTTCGCGAATTCTACACAAACGGCGCTGTGACGCTGGGACCCAGCACCCCACGCCCCATCTCTGGTGCTTCCAACACATCCGACATCGAAATCATGCTCAATAACCACGGCCTGAAGACCGGCGAGCAGGTGCGGATCAGTGGCGTTGAGGGAAACAATGCTGCCAACGGAACTTTCACTGTCACCGTGACCAGCGCCAATACTTTTCTGCTGAAAGGTGTCAGCGGTTCAGGGAACTGGACCGGCGGAGGCGAGCTGGTGCAGGTGACGCAACTGCGCAGCGAACTGCCGATGGGGCAGTACCGCCTGTTCATGCGAAGCATCGACGATGCCAATCCTGGACGTGTTTCGGTCTGGTCCCCCGCCTACGAATTTGAAGTCGCACCGTCCGTCAAGGTGCTTCGGCCCTCCGGACCCACGTTTGATACTCCCATCACAATTGAATGGGAACCCGTGGCAGACGCCACACACTATGAACTCATTGTGAAAAACCGCGGAGTCCCCGACTCTCAGGCACTCGTTAACATCCCTTACCTCCGACAGACCTCCTACAACCTCCCCACCAGCCAGGTGTCAACGATCGCCTTCAATGGCAGTACGACGGGCGGTACATGGAGGCTGTCATTCCGCTTCCCCGGCACAGCCGGTCGCGTTGAAAACACTGTGTCGCTTCCCTTCAACGCGACCGCCAGTGATATTCGAACGGCGGTGGCGAAGATTGGCTTCCAGAATGTTTCAGTCCGCTCAGTGACGACCGGTGCGAATCCGGTTTTCGAACTGCAGTTAGGCAGAATTCCGGGGCTGGTGGGTGTTTCAGCTGTCTCCAGCCTGACAACTGGATCCGTAAGTGCCACCACACGAGAGATTTCCACAGACTACGGAGACATGGAATTTCGTGTCCGTGCCAGACGTCTGAGTCAGGTTTCGGAAGTCAGCATCTCCGGCACACCCGTAACAGGTTCCTTCCGTCTGAACTTCAAAACGTTCGGTCCGAATGGTCGAACAGTGACGACAGACCCGCTTCCCTTCACGGCCACCGCTGCCGAAGTGCAGACCGCGATCAGGCTGCTTGAAGGTTACTCGAAGACCATCGTCAACAGTCGTGGAACAGCACCAAATCTGACATACATCCTTTCCATGCAGCAGCTGGCCGGTCAGATCGAAGTTTCTGCTACCAGCGATCTGTCTCCGGGCAGTATCCAGGTGACAGCGAATCGGTATCCTCCGGAGGTCACGGGCCTTCCCAGCGCTCCGACACTGTTCTCGACCTCCATTCGGCCCGTTATCACTCAGCTGCCCTCTGACCAGATCTATACCTCTGAAAAGCCGACGATTTCGTGGAACAGGATTGATCGAGCGGCCGTGTATCGGGTCTGGGTTGACCGGAACGTCGCCCCCGCTGTTTATCTGCGGTCCGAATCGCCGACCAACAGCTTCACGTTCCCGGAGAAACTTCCAGCCGGAAAGTATTTCTTCTGGGTTCAGGCAGTGAGCACCACCGGGGAACTCAGCGCCTGGAGCGAACCCTATCAGTTTACTGCCACCAGCGGGGCTCCAGTGATCCTCACACCCGCAAACAAGACGACCACCATCAATCCACTGCCTCAATTCACATGGCTGGCCGTTCCTGAAGCCAAAACATACGAAATTCAGGTCGCATTGATCGGCGGAAAGTTCGACTTCATCACGCAGTCCGGTCTCACAACAAACCGTTTCACCCCCGCAAATCCATTGAACCCTGCGACCTATCGGTACTGGGTGCGGGCTGTCCTTGCTGACGGCACAAAGCTTCCCTGGAGCACACCGTCCACATTTAATGTGGTCTGACCTGTGCTCAGGAGACAGGCAGCTTGCTTTCGGCTCCAGCAATCTCGCGGACATACTGTGGAACAGCGTATCCAGGCAGGCGTCTGCGGAGTTCGGCTTCCAGCTGAACTCCGACGGACTCCGCAACCTCGAAATGGGCCGCTCCAGCCACGCGGTCCAGCTGGTGCAGGTAGTACGGCATGACGCCAAGATTGATGAGTGACAGGCAGAGCTGTTCAAGGATTTCGGGCGAGTCATTAATGCCACGAAGCAGCACTGCCTGATTCAGCACGGGCATGCCGGAATGAACCAGCAGTCGAAGTGCGTCGGCACAGTCAGCCGCAATTTCCTGCGGATGATTGGCGTGCACCACGAAGATCGGCTGTGACCGCAATTCATTGAGGGCAGACAGCAGCCGCCCTGTGACACGTGATGGCAGTACGATCGGCCAGCGCGAGTGAATGCGGATGCGGTCCAGATGCGGAATGGCGTCCAGGCGCAGAATGAGCTCTTCAAGACGGCGATCGCTCAAGCTCAGCGGGTCACCACCACTCAGGATGATCTCGCGAATCGAATTGTCTTCAGCGATTGCCTGCAGTGCCGGATTCCAGTCATCAGCGCGGCGCGGCTCGTCGGTGTAGGGGTACGCCCGACGGAAACAGTAACGGCAGTGAACAGCGCAGGCGGAGGTTGTAATCAGCAGAGCGCGGCCGTGGTATTTGTGAAGCAGGCCGGGGCTTCGTCGAGCGGCTCTGTCGCCGACGGGATCGGCGACGAATCCGGGAGGTGATTCCCGTTCGGCGGACTGCGGGAGCACCTGCAGCAGGAGAGGGTCGAGCGGATTACCTGGTTGCATGCGTCGCAGAAAACTCTCCGGCACCAGCACCGGAAAGTCGGCCGTGTCAGTGCTCCCGACCTCTGCAGGTAACAGCAGTCGCTGACGCAGCTCAGCGGTCGATCGAACTGCGTGCGACAGTTCTCGCTGCCAGCCTTCGGCCTGCAGCGGCTCAGTTGCAGCCGACTTTTTCGCAGCACTTGCCGGGGAGCTGGACATGATTTGGAGCAGTGTGTGGTTACCGTGGTGCGGGAGCGGTGGCAGCAGTCTGCACATCGAGTTCGCGAACAAGAAACGCCAGCTCGTCAGCTGATTCTTCGATGATTTTCGCCGTGGGTTTGCCAGCACCGTGTCCGGCCGACGTTTCGATGCGGATCAGCGCTGGAGCGGGGCCGGTCTGAGCTGCCTGCAGGCGGGCGGCGAATTTGAAGCTGTGGCCCGGCACCACGCGGTCGTCGGTGTCCGCCGTTGTGACCATGCAGGCCGGGTATTTTGTGCCTGGTTTCAGATTGTGATACGGCGAATAGCGATACAGAGCAGCGAACTCGTCTGCGTTGTCCGCACAGCCGTAGTCGTCCGTCCAGAACCGACCTGCTGTGAACTTATGAAAGCGAAGCATATCCATCACGCCGACTCCGGGGAGACAGGCGGCAAAGAGATCGGGGCGCTGAGTCATGCAGGCGCCGACGAGCAGGCCGCCGTTGCTGCGTCCCTGGATGGCCAGCTTTTTGCTGCTGGTCCAGCCGTTGGCAATCAGCCACTCGGCGGCCGCGATGAAGTCGTCGAACACGTTTTGTTTCTGAAGTTTGGTTCCGGCCTTGTGCCACGCCTGGCCGTATTCGCCGCCACCACGCAAATTGGCCACCGCCAGCACTCCGCCCATTTCCAGCCACGTCAGGCGACTGACGCTGAATGAGGGCGTGATCGAAATGTTGAAGCCACCATACCCGTAGAGCAGCGTGGGGTTGCTGCCGTCCAGCTTGAGCCCCTTCCTGTGGCACAAAAACATGGGGAATTTTGTGCCGTCACGGCTGGTGCAGAAGACCTGAGTGGTCTCGTAGTCTTCGGGAGTGAATTTGACGTTGGCACGACGAAATTCGCGGCTTTCGCCGGTGAGCATATTGTAGCGGTAGATTGTGGGTGGCAGCGCGAAGCTGCTGAAGGAGTAGAAGGTTTCGGTGTCGCCGCGGCGTCCATCAAACCCCGAAGCTGCCCCGATGCCCGGAAATTTCACATCACGAATCGGAGTGCCGTTCATGGAGTACAGAAGAACCTGTGTCCGGGCGTCCTGCAGATAACTGCACACGAACATGTTGCCCACAAGTCCGACGGATTCGAGCGTATTCTTGGCTTCAGGGATGATTTCCTTCCAGTGTTCGCGCTGAGGATGCTTCAGGTCTATGGCAATGACTCGACGGTTCGGTGCATCCAGATTCGTCTGGAAGTACAACACCCGACCATCGCTCTCGATAAATGAATATTCATGCTCGAAGTTATCGATGAGCTCGAACGGGAGCCCGTAGTTTTCGGTCAGGTCCCGCACGACTATTCGATAACGATCATCGGTGCCCACCCAGACCGTTATGATCAGATAGTGGCCGTCCTCAGTGACAGACAGCTGGAAACCCCAGTCGGGGTGGTCGGGACGTTCGTACACCAGCACATCCGCAGACTGCGGCGTCCCAACACGATGGTAGTAGACCTTCATGTTGGTGTTCAGCGACTGAAACGCAGCCCCGGCTTCGGGTTCCGGGTAACGAGCATAGAAGAAGCCGCGGCTGTCCGGCGTCCATTCAGCGCTGCTGAATTTGACCCAGCGGATTTCGTCTTCGAGCACTTTGCGAGTGTCGATGTCCATGATCTTCCATGTGTTCCAGTCGGAACCCGCCTCCTGAACGGCGTAGGCCACCCAGCGACCGTCGTCACTGAAGGCCGTCCCGGAGAGTGCTGTGGTGCCGTCCTTCGACCAGGAGTTGGGGTCGAGCAGCACAGCGGGCTGACTGTCGAGCGTTTCCTGCATCCAGAGCACATTCTGGTTCTGCAGGCCGTCGTTGCGGGAGAAGTAGTACCGACCACCACGTCGAAACGGTGCGCCGATCTTTTCGTAGTTCCACAGTTCTGTCATTCGCTTCACAATCGACTCTCGCTGCGGTATCGAACCAAGGTAGCCAAAAGTCACCTTGTTCTGGGCCTGAACCCAGGCGGCAACTTCCGGCGAGGTTCGAACATCGTCCTCCAGCCACCGATACGGGTCCGTAACGCTGGTGCCATGAAAATCATCGGTCTGATCGACAGTGCGCGTGACGGGATACACGAGGTTCTGCTCCTGGGCCATCAGCGGAGCGGCTGCCGACAGGCAGATCGCCAGTATGCACACCGACCGAAGGAAAGCTGTCATGGGTCCGTCTTTCAGAGAAGAATACTGCGGGAAACTACAGGCCCGCTGCAGGGGCTCCCGGAGAATTCATGAGTGTGCACGACGTCGCTGAAAAAGAAAAGCAGCCAGGCCGGAAAACCTGAATGTGACACAACAAGTGCTGATGTGGGAAAAGACGGGCATGGGAAGTAACCGGAAAAACTCTGCGGCCCGCCTGAACAGTACGTTCGTTCACCAGCGCATGGCTCGGGTGGCAACCCGCAGCCCGCCGCGGTCAGCGACTTCGCAGTCGCGGGCGAGTTGAGCGGGCGAGTTGTCGAACACGGTGACGCCTCGCCCCGACTCAATGGCGTTGAAGTTCTCGGGAATCCTGTGAACAGACGGGTGAAGACCCGGGAGGGCGACGCTGGGATGGTGAAGCGGTGGTAAGGATACCTGATTTCGTTCTTTGGATCCGCTCCACCGTGAAAAGGCGTGCGGGGGATGTCAATCCCCCGGTAACGGTGCGCACGACCTCAAAGTGCATGGCACCTGTCGCGAAAATCCCAGAGAATTTATTGGTATCCGCATCATTCGGTGCGGCACCGGGGACAGTCCCCGCGGGCACCGCGGCGGGCGTGCAACTGCGGCGGTTGGCTGGACGGCAGAATCGTTACAAACCAAAGAATCCACAGAAGCCGCAACGACGGTGCCGTTGCCGGGGACAGTCCCCGCAGTCGAAGACACCCGGGAAACACGACCTCAAAGTGCATGGAACCTACTGCGAAAATCCCAAAGAATTTATTGGCATCCGCATCATTTGGTGCGACACCGGGGACAGCCCCCGCGGACACGAAGGCGGGCATGAAACAGCGGCGGTTGGCTGGACGACAGAATCGTCACAATCCGAAGATTCCACAGAAACTGCAACGACGGTGCCGCTGCCGGAGACAGTGCCCGCAGTCGCAGACACCCGGGGGAATGAGGGCGGACGATCGACGGCAAAAGGGCCCGTTACGGCCCTGAGGTGGGCTCAGAGGTGCAGGTGGGCTCAGAGGTGCATGGCACCTGCAGCGAAAATCCCAGAGAATTTATTGGTATCCGCACCATTTGGTGCGGCACCGGGGACAGTCCCCGCGGGCACCGCGGCGGGCGTGCAACTGCGGCGGTTGGCTGGACGGTAGAATCGTCACAATGCGAAGAGTCCACAGAAACTGCATCGACGGTGCCGTTGCCGGGGACAGTCCCCGCAGTCGCAGACACCCGGGTGAATGAGGGCGGGCGATCGACGGCAAAAAGGGCCCGTGACGGCCCTGAGGTGGGCCCAAAGGTGCATGGCACCTGCAGCGAAAATTCCAGAGAATTTATTGGTATCCGCACCATTTGGTGCGGCACCGGGGACAGTCCCCGCGGGC
>JBJTOP010000320.1:0-13822 GCA_046074645.1 Planctomycetaceae bacterium
GTTCGAGGGCCGTCTGCTGCAGCCGCTGTGCGCCGCGAGTTACTCCAGTGGCGGCATTGAGCCGCAGCCGCCGCTGCTGGAGTTGCCGGTGGATCCTGTCTGCCGCTGTGCTCAGAGCGTCCAGTTCGTGACCTGCCATCATTGCTCTGCCTCCTGTCAAAAGATTCGCTGCCCTCCGGCCCACTGCCGGATTCTTCGACAACAGTCTACGCGTCGCATGATCTTTGACTAATTCAAACTTTTCTGTTGATACATCAATTAAATTGATGTATGAGTTCGTGCATGAACTTCCTCAATTACCATCATCTGCTTTACTTCTGGATGACAGCCCGCGAAGGCACCATTCAAAAAGCCGCCGCACGTCTGCATGTCGGTCAGCCCGCCATCAGCACTCAGCTGCGACAGCTGGAAAAATCGCTCGGTCAAAAACTCTTCCGCAAATCAGGCCGCACTCTGGAACTCACAGAAACCGGTCGCATTGCATGGCGTTACGCAGACGAAATTTTCAGCCTCGGCCAGGAACTCACAGATGCCGTGCGCGGATATCCCACCGGCCAGTCCCCACGATTCGCCGTCGGTGTCGTCGATGCTCTGCCAAAACTGATGGCCCGCAGACTTCTTGAACCTGCCCTTCAGCTGTCACCGGATCTGCGTCTGATTTGCACCGAAGAAAACCTGCCGCGTCTGCTTGAACAGCTCACGGCCCACCAGATCGACCTTGTACTTTCCGATTCACCGGTAACCGCATCGATGAATGTCCGGGCTTTCAATCATCCACTCGGTGATTCCGCCGTGGGACTGTTCGGCGTTCGCAAACTCGCTCGACGCGTCCGAGCCGACTTCCCGCAATCGCTTAACAATATCCCGCTGCTGCTCCCGGACCGCTCCACCGCCCTCCGCCGATCCCTCGACGGCTGGCTTCAGCAACACGACCTGCATCCTTTGATCCGCGGCGAATTCAGCGACAAGGCGCTCATGAAGGCCTTCGGACTGACTGGCGAGGGACTGTTTCCCGGGACGATGGCGATCGCGGACGAAATCTGTCGCCAGTATGATGTGGAACTGGCCGCCGAACTGCCCCATCCTCGCGAACAGTTCTTTGCCATCTCTGCCGAACGCCGCATCAAACACCCCGCAGTCCTGGCGATCACCAGCACTGCTCGAAAGGACCTGTTCCTCTGATCCACGAACCGTCGCTGCCGGTGCCTTGCACCTCCGGGCCGTAACGGGCCCTTTCCTCCGGCCACGGCCCACCTCATTGTCCCCGTGTCTGCGACTGCGGGGACTGTCCCTGCCAACGGCACAGTCGTTGCGGTTTCTGCGGACTCTTCGGACTCTTCGGTTTGTGACGATTCTACCGCCCGCCCAGCGGCCGCTGGTACACGCCCGCCGCCGTGGCCGCGGGGAGTGTCCCCGATGTCGCACCAAATGATGCGAATACCAATAAATTCTCTGAGATTTTCGCTGCAGGTGCCATGCACCTTCGAGCCCACCTCAGGGCCGTAACGGGCCCTTTTTGCCGTCGACCGCCCGACCTCCTTCCCCCGGGTGTCTGCGACTGCGGGGACTGTCCCCGGCAACGGCACAGTCGTTGCGGTTTCTGTGGATTCTTCGGTTTGTGACGATTCTACCGTCCAGCCAGCGGCCGCCGGTGCACGCCCGCCGCCGTGTCCGCGGGGACTGTCCCCGGTGTCACACTAAATGATGCGGATGCCAATAAATTCTCTGGGATTTTCGCTGCAGGTGCCATGCACTTTGACGTCGTGTACGGGGACACAAAATGACATGTTGTGACTGAATCAGGCTCGGCTGCAGGTGGTTTTTCTGGACAAGTGTACAGGTCCAGTGATTAGGCCCCGTTAGCGTCGGCTTTCTGGCAGGAGCAGGGGGCCTTGCGGACGACGCTGGGATGATGGTGAAACGGCTCGGAATCGGAATCGCGGCACACGTGCATCGCCGGTGGCCCACGCGATGTATCCACCCACCGGCCTTCCTTGGGAACGCTGCAACACTGGCTGATAACCCCGCTTCCCCCCCCCCCAGTAAGCGACAGCGGGGACAGTCCCCGGTGTCGTATGGGGTGGTGCGGATGCCAATAAATTCTCTGGGATTTTGGAAAAAGGTGCCATGCACTTTAAGGCAGTGCCCTTGCCAGCGCGGGCACCTTCGGTGTGAAATATAGCCGGGGGCTTCCGCCCAGCCGCTGAGCCGCCGGGATCCGCTCCACCGTGACAAGGGACTGCTTTCAGGACTTGCAGGTCCGCGTCGCGGTCGTGACAACCTGACTCGTTCTGAGTATCATCGGGATTCACAAAGCAGTGTGGTTTGTCTGCCGACAGATTTGAGACAGTAAAGATTTGGAGCGCAGTCCTGGTGGTTACAATGATCAGCTGTACGGTTTATGGCGTTCTTCGGGGCACTGCTGTTCCTTCAGTTCTCCTGGGGCTGCTGTGGCTGCTGCCGACAGTCGCCACAAGTGCCGCCGAGGTTCGTCACTCCATGCTTGTCCTTGGGGCACGCACTGCCATTATTGATGAAGATGGAAATGCAGTCTGGGAGGCCCCCGGTGGTTCCCGCGACGGCTTCGTGCTGCCCAGTGGCAATGTGCTGGTGTCCTGGTCCGATCGCGTTGAAGAACTCACTCGCGACGGCAAAGTCGTGTTTGCTCGTCGCCTGTCCGCCCCCAATCGCGAAGTCGGCACGGTACAGCGGCTCTACAACGGCAACACGCTGTTGACGGAACTCGGCCCGAAGCCCCGTCTTCTGGAAGTCAGTCCCTCCGGCGAGATTGTGCTTGAAGTGCCGCTGCAGCCTGAAACGGATAACGCCCACATGCAGACTCGCATGGCCCGCCAGCTGCGTAACGGCAACTTTCTGGTCCCGCACCTTTTGGCCTTCGCCGTTCGCGAATACAAGCCGAATGGCGAGGTGGTGCAGACACTTAGAACCGATCTCGAAAGCATCGGTGGCCGCCCCGCCGAAAACTGGCCCTTCACCGCCATTCGACTGGACAACGGTCACACCCTCATCTCACTTACCCACGGCAACAAGGTTGTGGAGCTCAATCAGAAGAACGAAATCTCCTGGAAAGTCGATAACACGGACGTCAAAGGGCTCTTTCGCGATCCCTGCGGCTGCCAGAGACTGGCTAATGGCAACACCGTCATTGGCAGTCACGGAGCGGTGCAGGGCATTTCGATGGTCGAAGTGACTCCTGAGCGACAAATCGTCTGGACCAGTGA
Organism: Planctomycetaceae bacterium; assembly: GCA_046074645.1. GTDB lineage: Bacteria > Planctomycetota > Planctomycetia > Planctomycetales > Planctomycetaceae > SXXK01. The sequence goes on from JBJTOP010000320.1 coordinate 3,243, forward strand.
TCACCCACTCGCCGCCGGCGTCCATTCATTTCAGATCCTCACCACCAACGGTCAGCCGGAACCCGGAATCCCGCAAAAGTGAAGTGTACAGGTCAGTGTCGTCACTTACCACCGGAAACCAGCACGTGGAACACACCAGAGCACCGGCGCATCTGCCATATCACTCGCAACGGAATTGGAAAGGTCCACTGTGTCAGCAGTCCACGCATCGAAAACTGCACACTGCAGCGAAACTGGCTTAGTGAAGTGAACCCTGAAAACTCTCACGCAATTCCCGAAGGCGTCAGGAATTTATCCACATCATTGCTGACGATCACGCCGTAGTTTACGGCACCGAGCCAGCCGGACATGATGATGCCGACGCTGCCTGCGTGGTAGAGTCCCTGGATTTGCTGTGGCAGATCGCGGCTGATCTGGAGGCCTTCGAATTTGGTGCCGAAGGACGCGCCGGCGATATGTCGAGTGTAGCGTTCGAAGGTGCGTGGAGTGGCGGCTTCGACGTGAGCGAGTGCACTGCGGATGTGGGGAACGTAGGTTTCGAGGCAGTCGAGGGTGGATTCGATGAGTTCATTTTTGGCGGTGTTGTAGTCGTCTTCAGAGAGTCCGGCCCAGTCAGCGTAGTTGGCATTGGTGGAGGAGACGACGAGCCAGCGGTTGCTGCCGGGACGGGTCTCGGGGTAATAGAAGCTGAAGGTGCGACTGCTGACATTGCGGCTGAGCATGGCGTCGATGTCGAAGCCGCGATGTCCGGAATGAAACAGCAGATCACCGCAGGAGCTGTCGAAGCCTTCACCGGGTTTGAGAGCCATGTAAACCTGACAGGAGCTGTTATTGAGTCGAACAGCACGAGCGGCTTCGATGTATGTGGGATCGAACTGCGATTCGCCAACGAGACTGAAGATGGTGCTGCGGATATTGGAATTGGAAACGACGGCACGGCAGGGAATGCGGCGGCCGTTGGCGACGACGGCCTGTACGCGGCGGTCGGGTCCGGTTTCGATGCGTTCCACGAGGCAGCGAATGCGGAGATCGACGCCGTTGCGAATCAGTTCTTCGCGCATCTTGCCGACGAGGGCATCGGTGCCACCCTGAAAAGTGTAGACACCTTTCTGCATGAAGTTGGAGAATACGATGCCGTAGGTGATGGCGGGGTCTTCGAGTGTGGAGCCGTTGGCGTAGGTGATGGGTTCCATGAGCATACGAACGACGTCATCGCGACCGGGAAAGAAGCGTTCGAAGAGTTGTCGTGTGGTGGTGCTTTGATCGTCGTAGAAGTTCATGCCGCGGGCGGTGTCGAAGAACGCCTGCACGGTTTCCGGGGCAATCCCGAAGCGTTCGATGAGAATTCGTGTGAAGTCGTCACGATTGAAAGTGGTGCGAATTGAGAACTGGGGATTTTCGAAGCGGATGCCTTTGAGCTGGACGATGGAGTCGGCGATGTCCTGGCTCCAGTATTTGCGGCAGCTTTTGATCATGCCCCATGGAAAACCGTGCAGAGAAATATCAAAGACATGTCGCCCGGCGCGTTTGAACCAGGTTGCCATACCCCCCAGCTGGTAATGGTGTTCGAGCAGCAGGACGCTGTAGCCCTGGCGGGCAAGGATGTTGGCGGAGGTGAGTCCAGCCAGGCCGCTGCCGATCACGACGATGTCGTAGGAATCCCGAATCCCTGCCAGAAAATCACGCGGCATGACCGCACTTGCTCCCGAGTTGCTCGCAGGGACTTCCTGCTGCAGGAAGCCCTTTTTCGCTGTTCACGACGCTTCGGTGCCATCGGGGCAGCCGAACTCCGCAGAAATCCTGGCGGGTCTCCTGCAGAATCTCAAGCTGCCTGTTCCCGCCAATCTGTCTTTACCCGATTTGACAGGGACAGTTACAATCAGGAGACGACGGCCTGATTTGTCTCCGGTGGCTGTCGGTTCCACTACCCTTCCCACTATCGGTGAAAATGATGAAGACCGCAGTTCGATGGGCGATTGTCCTCTGCTGTGCCCTGCCCGCTGCAAATCTCCCTGGCCAGACACCTCAGGATGCCCGCATTACGATTGCTCATCCCGGAATCCAGACTGCCCGGGAAGACGTCGAAACCCTTCTGAAACTCACGTCAGCCGCGGAACAAAAGCAAATCCCGGTGCTGATCGACTTCATTGACGTGTTCGCAACGGGCCTTGCCGGAGACAAGCCGCTTTCCATTCAGATGCTGCCGGGCATTGATCCCACCGGCTATCTGGCCATTCTGCCGCTGGACGGTGGTTTCCAGCCCCTCCGCGAAAACCTCGAAGCACTCGGCTACGAAGTGACTCGCGACACCCGCGACGCTTCGCTCTATCAGTTCCGTCTGATTCCCGAGGGTGATGAAGCTGACAAACCGGCAGATTCTGCTGAGCTCGATGAAGTCGGCTGGCTGCGAGTGCTCCCGAAGGCCCAGTATGCTGCTGGCGCTCTGGCCGGTTCCCGAACTCACCTTCCCGCACTCCGCGAACTTGTGCTCCAGACCGCCGTCCCGGAATTCAGTCAGGATCGCGAAGCAATCATCGACTTCACCAACCCTGACCCCTCCGCGGATGCTCAGAAATATCGCCGCGAGAAGTTTGCACCCATTCGCAAATCCAGCGTCGATGGCGTTCAGAAGCGTCCCAGCGAATCCGCGACGGTATTCCAGTTGCGCCAGCTTTCCGCAAATCAGCTCATGGACGAAGCGGAACGGGTGGTCGCCGAATCGCAGCAGCTAACCGCTCGATTCAGCATTGATTCCACCAACCCTCAGCAGCCGGTCATCAGTGCGTCGGGAGAACTTCGAGCGATTCCGGGCACCGGTCTGGAAACGGCCATGCAGACGTTCAACTCGCGTCCGGACGCCTTTGCTGCGCTCCCCAGGCTTCCCGGTTCCGCACTGCATCTGCGGATTAATCATCCGATCGATGAAATGCGACAGAAGAATATGATCGCGTTTTTTGATCTGCTTGAATCAGATATCTCTGCCAAGCTGAAGAGCAGACCGGGGCGCAAGCCGGAACAGAAGGAAGCAATTGATAAGGTTGTCAGTGGGATCATTGCACACCTGCGAGCGGGAATTCAGTCCGGGTGGCTGAATCTGTTTGCGGACGCTGCCCCTGATGGCAAGGACAGCTTCAACTCTGTTTCCGGTTACCAGTCGCCGGCGGCCGCCGACCTGGCTGCCGTGCTTCCACTGATGCCCGGAATGAGTGCTGAAACCACCGTTGAAATGAACGTCGATTCTCTGGGTGACGTCAACATTCACAAAGTCCGACTGGAGAAGGGACTGCTGGATGTGCTGGACCGTTTCTTCGGGGCTGAACGCGACGTTTATGTGGGAATCGGCCCGAACGTGGTCTGGATGTCTTCCGGTGACGACGCCCTCGAACAGCTGAAACGCACGATCACCGCCGCTGGAGCACCACAGAGCACCACCTCGCCCCTGCACATCGAAGTGGCGCTGCTTCCGTGGACTCGTCAGGCCATCAGCTTCTACTCGAAACTCACACCGCCCACCGGCCGTGAACAGCTTGATAACTGGCGGGCCGCAGAACGCCGCCGCACCCGCGCGGTGGAAGCCATGGCCAAAGGCAGTGACCAGGTTCAGCTGCACTGTGAGTATCAGGACGGCAATCTCAGGACATCCATCAAGGTCGAAACAGGTGTTGTGCGATTCCTCGCCCGACAACTGGCGCAGTTCTCGAAAGAGAATCTGGAAACTGAATAGTGAAGTGCCATGCCAGCCTCAGCGGACGCTGATGAATCGCTCGACGAATCCAGCGAAACCTCGATGGGTTTCGAGGACATTGAAATTGCCTATCGCCAGGCGCTCGATGCCCTCGATGCCGCCGAAGAACAGCTCGGCTCGGTGCTTGGAGATCTGGTGGAGCCGGCGACGTCGGCCGATGAATCCGCCGTCCCCGGCAGCGACTCACTGGCACTCGGTTCGCGACTGGCCGATGAACTGCAGCAAACTGCCGACCGCACGGAAGCAGCCGGTCAGGCAGTGCTGGTGGAAGGCGTCCGTCGAGTCACTCCAAGGGAAGTGATCGAGGCGGCTGTTTTTGTGGGCGGCGATGTTGCTCTGACCGCCCGACGCCTCGCCTCACTGATCGGCCACGACGTCGATAGTCGCGTCGCCGTTTCGCTCATTGATCAGCTGAACCAGATCTATTCCCGGGAACAGCGGCCATACGAGATTCGTCTGCAGGAAGGCGGGTATCGCCTTGAACTGCGTGAAGAATATCAGGATGTGGCCGCCAGAACGTTCGGACTTGGCCCGCGAGACGTGAAGCTGTCCCCGGATACCCTTGAAGTGCTCGCCTTTGTGGCCTGGAATCAGCCTGTTGATGCAGAAGCACTCAAGACAGTTGATCGTCCTTCGCTGCAGTCACTGTTGCGACAACTGATCAGACTGCAGCTTGTGCGGATTCAGCGAACCGGTTCAAAACGGTCAGACGTGACCTGGGAAACCACTCCAAAATTTCTGCAGGTTTTCGGTCTCAAGTCGCTGGCCGACCTGCCCATTTCAGATGTGTTCTCCTTCAAGTAGCAGTCGCACGGCGCGCTGGATATCCGGTTGTCGCATCAGCGATTCGCCTACGAGCACCGCTCCGACAGCAGCTTCGCGGAGCCTGAGGATATCGTCGTGGCTTCTGATCCCGCTTTCGCTCACCAGCAGCACATTCGGGGGAATTTCACGCTTCAGGGAGAACGTGTGGTTCAGAGACGTGACAAAAGTCCGCAGATCCCGGTTGTTCACGCCAACCAGTTCGGTCCCGGTGTTCAGAACCCGCTGCAGATTTTCTGCATCGTGGAGTTCGATGAGGACGTCCATTCCGAGCTGCTGAGCGTAGTGGTAGAGGTCGTGGAGAGTGTGATCGTCGAGGCATTCGGCGATAAGCAGTATGCAGTCGGCACCTGCAACTCGCGCTTCGGCAATCTGGTAGCGGTCGATGATGAATTCTTTCCGCATCACAGGAATCGCGACCCGTGCCCGTGCGGTCAGCAGAGCTTCGAGGCTGCCCTGAAAATAGTGTTCATCCGTGAGCACACTCAGGCAGGCAGCACCTGCCGCTTCGTAGTCCGCGGCGATGGCGGCGGGGTCAAAATCCGGGCGAATGAGACCGGCTGACGGCGACGCTTTCTTGACTTCAGCGATGAGCGCGGGAGCCGTGGCTGCGCGGAGGGATCGCAGGAAACCGCGCGGTGGGGAGGCCGCAGCAAGTTTCTCTTCCAGCTGTTCATCAGGCACGCGCAGGCGAGCTGCCGCGATTTCTCGCTTTTTTCGGGCAACGATTTCGTCGAGAATGGAGGTCACCGGGTTTGCTCCTGTTCCGTGTTTTGGCGCAGAATGCTAAGCAGCTCGGAAGCCGCGGTCGAGTCTCCCCGAAGCCAATGCCGCAAAGGCTTACGTTTTCCCATTCATTCCGCATCAAAAGTCCCGCAAATGCCCTCCGACTCCCTGCCTGTCCTGATTTTGATGCTGGCCCAGCAGCCAGCGGCCGGTCAGGCTGCTGAAAATATGAAGCTCACAACCACCCAGATGCTCGCCGGACTGCTCGTGCTCATGCTGGCAGGTCTGAGCTTCACTGTCGGCATCCGCTGGTTCGTCTCCATTCTGAACAGGCGACACCCCGTGCCGGATGCAGGGCGAGGTATCCCCCGCATCCCACCGCTGCTCACATTTGTTGCGCTCAGCATCATTCTTCTGCAGCTCGTCGCTGTCTGGTCAGCGTCGTTCGCCCCAGCTGACTCAATCCCACCCGGCGGCACCGGGAATGCAGCCGAAGTCGAGGCCGATAACGTCGCACAGGACAAGGCCACGCCTGATATTCCTGATCAGGAGTCACGAAAGCAGGCCTGGGTGCTGCTGATCGCCAGTCTCGTGATGAATCTCGTGATCTGCATTCCGATGGTCATCGTGCTGTTGAATGTTAAGCCTCCGAGGCGTGTGCGAGCTGCGGCCACGTTTTCGTCAACGGGCACTCGCGCTGCTGCTGCTGCTGATATGCAGGAACTTCCGGACGCGGCCACTGCAGGCCTCCGTGCTGACGCGAAAGGGCCGGATCCAGAGCCTGATCGGGGAATCGATCCCGGAATCGATCCGGAAATCGGAGCGGGTGAAAACCCAGTCGATCCCGGCGGGGTGGAGTTCAGCGAAGGTGCCGGCCGTTTTTCACTGTTTGAAGAGCTGCGTATTGCCTCAGACGTGATGCTGGCAGCCTATTTCCCCACAATGCTGCTTCGTGTGATCCTTGTGGCGTTAGTGCAGGGAGTCACCGGCGAGGAAGCTCCGAGCAACCCACTTCTGGAGATGATCACCGGGGGTGCGGGCGGCGGCTTGTTGGCGATGATCATTTTTCTTGGCATCGTGATGGCACCACTCGCAGAAGAGCTGCAGTTCCGCGTGGTGCTCCTGGGAGGTCTGCTGCAGACAACTTCGCCGCGATATGCGCTTGCCCTTTCGTCTGTCACGTTTGCTCTGCTGCATGGGTTTCCTGACGGCCTTGCGCTGCTTCCGCTTGCGTTCGCTCTCGGGTACGCGTTTGAGCGTCGCCAAAGCTACCTGACGGTCGTGCTGGTGCACTTTCTGTTCAACAGTCTCAATCTGGCGATTGCGTTCTTTGCCATCAGCTGACGTGGAATTCCCCGAAAGAGACAAAATTCCCGCAGGTCGCCTTCTGCCCAGTCTGCTTACTTCCCACGACCACACAGATTCCTAGAATCACCGCATGTCGCGCAGTTTTCGACGACAATGGAATGGTCGCGAATCCAATGGCTGCGCGAGTTCGTTTTCACCTTGTTGCCATCGGCAACACCATTGCTCAGGAGATTTCTATGTTGCGTCAGATCCTTGTCGCTGCCTGTGTGCTGGCCGCGGCCTGTGGCACGGCCGAAGCCGGTGACCGCATTCGCCTCTATCACCCGGGTTTCGTCTACGCCCCCAGCCCCTACTACGTCCCCGTTTACCCCGCGCCGGTTGTCTATGCTGCTCCGGTGGTGCACTACCCTGCTCCTGTGCTGCACTACCCGGCTCCGGTCGTCGTGCATCCCATCGCCGTGGCCCCAGCGCCTGTCTACTACAGTCCCTATGCCCCGGCGCCGGTGTATTATTACGGTGGCTACCGTGGATTCCGTCGCTACCGCGGTGTGGAAATTGAATTCGAACGTGATGGCGACATCGAAATTGACTATCGCTAGCAAGTCAGCGGTTCAGCGGTTCAGCGGTAAGGTATTCAGCTGGTCGGCTGGTCACCCCTGTGCCATCTGCGTTCTGGTGGGTGGTGGTGGGGCAGGCGTCATCTGGTGAAGTTACAGTTCCGCGCGGGTGATTGAATGCCCGCGCGGATTTTTTTTTGCTGGCGTTCGCTGCGGGCGGGAGACGGATGTTGATCATCAAATCTCCACACCTTCCTGACAGCAGAAGATTTCAGGACTCATTGCCAAGCAGTGCATCGAGGGGTGAGATGCTGCGGGCCGTGCGTGTGGCGAAATGCAGAGCGATGCGAATCAGAGGCAGAGCAACGGCGACGACGACCAACGTGACCACGAACGACACCGTCAGCAGAATTTCTGCTTCTGCAGTATCGAAAAGAAATGGCATCACAGATGCGGTCACAATCCAGACCGCGACAACCCAGAAAACGCTGTATAACCACAGCACGCAGCTTTGGTGATTTTGAATCGCCCCCAGTTCCTGAGTTTTGATGCCAAGGATGCGCAGCATACCTGTTTCCGGCGCCTTCTGACGCCAGCGGAGATGCTGCAGTGCGGCGACGACGATGACACTGGAGACGAGTACAAGGGCGCTGATGATTCCGACGGCCCAGCGAAGGACACGGCCGGAATCCTGCACGTTTTTGACCTGCTGTACAAGGACGTCGTCGGCGGGATAGCCAGCTTCCCGACAGGCTGCGGCTGCCTTTGAGAGGTCATCGACTGAGTTCACGCGCACTTCCGCGTAGCTGAACCCCGTTTGTGGCGGATTCCATTCAGCGATGGTCAGATCTTCAGGGTGAGGATCCCAAAGTACCATCGCTTCGGAAGCTGTATGACCACTGAGTTTAACTTTTTCCTGAATCTCTGCGAGTTTTTTGAAGCAGTCATCCCATAGCCTTTCTTCTCGGGACAAGCTGGACCTCAGTCTCAGCATAGACATCCCTCGATTTGGCGGACCAGGGCTCAAATCCAATCCGTCAAGAATTTCCTCGAACTCCTCAAGCTCATGCTCGAACTTCTGCTCGCCTCGCAGCATATCCTGAAGATGGTTAAACTCCTCCCATGGCCATTGCAGGACGTAACTAGATGCTGTTTTTTCGGAGCACTTCCTGTACGCTTCGTGGTAAGCCGCTTCGCGAATCAGAAAGCTGTGCGCGCACGGCAGTCGCAGTCCACTGATGTGGCGACAGGGTAGCGAGAGAGCATTTGCGGTGTTTGCCTCCAGTTGTACCTGCAATGACCTAACATCGGTATCTGTAAGTCCGAGTTTCTCCAACAGGCCGTGCGAAGCGATGATGCCAGGAAACCGGGAATTGATTTCCGGATCTCGTTGTGCAAGTTCCTGCAGCAGCGGATCGTCATCTGATATTGTCCTGCCGAAGAATTTTGTGAGCTGGTCACCCTGAGTAGCGCAGAACCGCAGGTCAATCTTATAGAAACCGTGAATTTGCGGAGGACTGTCCGGGAGGTAACTGGTCAGCTTTCTCTTCAGCACGTTCAGCCTGTCCGGAGTGAGGTGCATGTCTTTGTTCTGATGCTGCCCAACCCAGATTGAACGTGCGAGAAGGGCAGTTTTCAGGCGATGCTCCTGAATTACCGGCATGGCGAATGCTGCGGTACCGGCCAGAATCAGCAGAAACAGGTTGCAGGCAAACGTTCCACACATCACCCAGGTCACGCGTCGCTCGACCGGCGCGAACATATCCTGTTGGGCATACCAACCGAGGTATTTGCGGATTTCACTCTGTTCCGGGGTCACTGCGTCGACTCCATCGTGTTCAATTGCAAGTCAGATTAAGTTGGCCCTTTTCGATGGCCAGACGATACTGACTGATCGTCGCGGCAACGTTCAAGTCGTGTGTGACAAGGAAGAGAGTGCGATCTGGCGAATGGGAACTGGTCGTTGGGGTGAGTTCACCGCGTTGCCAGTCCAGCAGAGATTTCAGCATCAGATGTTCGTTTTCCTGATCGAGCGAACTGAATGGTTCATCGGCGAAGACAACATCGGGATCATGGATGAGGGCACGCAGCACACCGATGCGCTGTTTTTGTCCGCCGGATATCTGCGAAACGGGAGCATTCTGCCGTTCCAGCAGATCCGGCATGCACTTTAGGAATTCCATTCCCATCGCTCTGCGATGCTTTTCTGCGACGCCTTTGAGAGCGAGAGGAATGATGAGATTATCGAGTACGGTAAGGTGGGGGAGGAGATAGGAGTTCTGAAGCGCGAAGCCAAAGCGTCTGCGTCGAAGATCTTCAGACTGCTCGGTTGACAGGGTGCTATAGTCCTGCACGCCAGCTGAGCCGTGGAAGAGGATTTGACCGTCGGAGTTTTTGATGGAACGGAGGAGTCCGAGGCAGCCAACGAGCGTTGATTTTCCGGAGCCGGATGGGCCGATGACAGAAACAACAGTGCCGGAGGGAATATCGATTTCGTCCGCCTGCAGAATCGGGTTGTGTTTCGATTGATAGCGAAATTTGAACTGCCTGAGCCCAAAGCAGAACTTCATGGCCATTCATCCTCGACATCGATGTAGTAATAAACTGTTTCTTTACCTTCTGCGTTGTTTTTATTATCGGCGTCAGCTTTATCGCCGCCGTCTTCATGAAAAGCTGGAAAACTCCGATCTTCTGTAGTCCCAGAAGTCGTTTTCCTTCGAGACCAGGTTGAACCGACGTACTCCCACTCATCGCGGCTTGCACGGAAACCTGTGTTAATGCATTCCAGCAGCCGCAGTTTCAGCAGCAATTCCTTATAGTCAGCTTTTCCGGGGACGGAGCTGCGATTTTCTTTTTTTTCAGCAAGAATCGGCATGAAGAAAGGTGATTTGAAGCACAACGCTCTATAGAGAATTCTGGCTTTTTCCTCATCATCTTTTCCGGCGGCAATGCGAGCAACTGGACCTGTTAACGACTCCATGACAGCTTTCGCGGGTGTTATCAGATCCACGGCCTGACCACTCAGCAGTTGCTTTTCAATGCCGGAAAGCGCGGCGATGCAGCGTTCTAGTCCTCAAACAAGCGAACCTTTTGACGTTGTTGACGCGTCGCGTGCGTGCGCGGCGGCCCATCCGCGGCTTGCCGCGGAGTCATTCCGATGTTGTCTATTCTGCATAAGCCGACATCTATTTGGTAAGTGTGCTATTGAAGTCGGGTTGCTGCAGGCATCCTGACCTGCCGCTCTTTTGTCGATCTGTTTCCAGACCGACGTGGCTTTTTCAAATCTGCAGGCTGTCGCAGAGTCTGAAGAATGCCGGAGTCAGATCTGTTCAGCAGACGGTAAATGACCTTACGAGCGTGGCGAATGATTTGGCAAGGCAAGTGAATCATCTGATCCAGAAACGTACGAAACTCCATTGTCA
>JBJTOP010000321.1:0-7503 GCA_046074645.1 Planctomycetaceae bacterium
TGTTTCGCGTCCGACAATGGAGCCAGTGCCGAGATCATGGTGCGGCATGGCGGTCATGATCCCAACGCCCCGCCAGGAAGCGCAGCCAGCTATCTGTGCCTTGGTCCTGGCTTTTCCAGTGCGGCCAATACACCCTTTCGTCGCCACAAGACATGGGTGCACGAAGGTGGCATCAGTACGCCGCTGGTCGTTCACTGGCCCCGCGGCATTTCAGGAAAAGGCGAGTTGCGAACGACTCCCGCCCACATGATCGACGTTGTGCCGACAGCACTGGAACTGGCCGGTCTGCCGTTGTCCCCGACGGACGCAGATCCCGCTGCTCCAACATATCCCGGGCGAAGCCTGCTGCCGGCCTTCGCAGCTGATGCAGCCGTTGAACGCGACTGTCTCTGGTGGCTCCATGAAGGTAATCGGGCCATCCGCGCGGGCGACTGGAAACTCACCGCCGCACGTGATCAGCCATGGGAACTCTTCAACCTCGCCAGGGACCGGGCCGAACAGCACAACCTTGCCACAGAACACCCTGACAAGGTGAAGGAACTTGAGCGAGTCTGGCAGGCAAAGGCAGAGCAGTTCACAGCGACCGCGAAACTCACCGCACCCGAGCCCGGCAGTCGCAAAGGGAAAAAGAACGGGGTGAAGAATTAATTCCCGCCGCTCAGACGTGCGGCTGCCCGCGATTCAGTCTTTTTTTCTGAGTACGAAGACGGCATCCCCAAGCTGATCGTTCAGTAACAGCGGTTCGGTTGCGTCGTAGCAGAAGTCAAACACGTCAACCAGCTGCAGTTCGGGAACTCGCTTCAGCAGTGCCCGGAACTGATCGGCCCGGTAGATCCGCAGGCGATGTTCAGCCTGATATCGGCGGATGCGACCGGGCTGAGTGGCTTTCAGGGAAAAACGAAGGAGTTCCTGGCGTTTGCGGCGGGAGAATTCAAGGACGCGGATGGTGGTGGTGAGCCGCAGCTGGCCGCGGTGCACGGTCCAGCGTTCGCAGTCGAACTCTTCGGCATCGGGTGGGAGCAGATGGAAGCCGAGCACGTAAAGGCCGCCGGGTTCAAGGTGCGCGGCAACGCACTGCAGATGCTGGCAAGCATCGGGTTCAGTAAGCAGGTGTCGGAAGGTGTTGACGAGGCAGTGGACCAGCTGGAACGGACGCGGGCAGCAGAAGTCCCGCATGTCCTGCTGGCGGATGTCGGCCACCAGTCCTGACCGTTTCAGCCGCTGTTGTACGGTGTGCACACAGTGAGGATTGAGATCGATCGCGGACACATCCCAGCCACGGCGGCAAAGTTCAAGCACCTGGCGACCACCGCCGCAGCCAATTTCGAGTGCGCGTGGGGAGTCTGTCTGGAGGTGCTGTCGCGACACCGCGGTCAGGAATTCAGCCTCCGGACGTGTCTCGTCGTGGAAGGCAAGATCCCAAAGTCGCGGTGCGTCGTACGGATCAGTCATTCGACGATGATATCGCGGACAGTTTTTCCGCTGGGGATCATCGGGAGCACGTGTGCCTGGTAAGGGCAGATCACATCGAGCAGATAAGGGCCGTTGTGAGCCAGCATTTCAGCGAGCGCCTGGGGGTACTCGGCGCGACTGCGCACCTGACGTGCCCGGATACCGTAACCTTCGGCGATCTTCACAAAGTTCGGGAAGGTATCACCGGGCATCGTGCCGTCGCCTTCTCCCAGAGCTTCAGGGTGATCGACAGGGCCCAGGTAGGTGTGGGCACGGCGGCCCGACATAAAGCGATCTTCCCACTGAACCACCATGCCCAGATGCTGGTTGTTGAGCAGCAGAATCTTGACAGGCAGCTTTTCGCAGTGGAGCGTTGCGAGCTCCTGGATGTTCATCTGGAACGATCCGTCGCCGTCGATGTCGATAACGAGCGAATCCGGGTGGGCCGTCTGTACTCCCATGGCAGCCGGGAGTCCAAATCCCATGGTGCCAAGACCTGAGCTGCTGAGCCAGCGGCGAGGTTTGTCGAACTTGTAGAACTGAGCCGCCCACATCTGATGCTGGCCAACGCCCACGGCCACGTATGCGTCTTTGTTCTGCGTCTGCCGCCAGAGTTCTTCGATGGCGTACTGCTGCAGAATGCTGTCACCGGGGCAGGAATAGCTGAGCGGGTGGCTGGATTTCCACTGCGCGATCTGCTGGTGCCATTCTGTCAGGTCCGGGACGTCTTCGTCTGTCAGAGCAGCATTGAGGGCCGTGAGAGCCTCTCGGACATCGCCATGGACAGGAATGTGTGCTTCTTTGTTCTTGTGGATTTCTGAAGCGTCAATGTCGATGTGCACGATCTTTCCGTGCTTCGCAAATTCCGCCAGCTTGCCGGTCACGCGGTCGTCAAAGCGGACGCCGAACGCCAACAGCAGATCGGACTGGTCAACCGCATAATTGGCGTAGACGGTGCCGTGCATTCCCAGCATATGCAATGACTGAGGGTGAGTGCCGGGGAAAACACCCAGACCCATGACAGTCATGGTCACCGGGATGCCCGTGCGGAGGGCGAAGCGGGTGAGTTCTTCAGAGGCTTCGCTGTGGATACAGCCACCGCCGACGTAAAGCACCGGGCGTTTCGCACGGCGGACCGCGGCAATGATCTGCCGAATCTGTTCAGGACGAACGGGCGGAACCTGAGGACGGTAGCCCGGCAGATTCATCGGCGGGTCGAAATCGACGTCGTCAAGCGGGAGCGAATCCAGCTGAACATCCTTCGGGAAATCGACAAGGACCGGTCCCGGACGGCCGGTGGACGCGATGTAGTGTGCTTCCTTCAGAATTCGCGCCACGTCGCGGATGTTTGTGATCATGTAGTGGTGTTTGGTGATCGCACGACAGATCTCCACCATCGGCGTTTCCTGGAAGGCGTCGCTGCCGATGACGGACTGAGGCACCTGGCCGGTGATGCAGATCATTGGTACACTGTCGAGTTTGGCGTCAGCAATCCCGGTGACAAGGTTGGTGGCGCCGGGGCCGCTTGTGCCCATCACAACGCCCACCTGTCCGGTGGAACGGGCGATGCCCTGTGCGGCAAAGCAGCCGCCCTGTTCGTGACGCGGCAGAATTGTGCGAATCCGATCACGCTGTTCACGAAGCGCCTGATGAAGCGGCATGCTGGCACCGCCCGGATATGCGTAAATCGTGTCCGTTCCCAGACGAACCAGCATTTCGACGAGAATCTGAGCACCGTTAATGGTTTTGGTGGCTTTTTCTACGGTAGACAACGGACAGACCCTTTTTGATTTTGGACCGAGACGCAGGATGGGGTGGCTCGTGGCCAATAGTATCCCCTGGGGCTGCGAGATGGTCGAGCGAAAAAGCGGGATGGCCGGAATTTCCGCGGTTTTGGTGCGGCCTGTCAGAATGACCGGCTCCCGACCGACACTATCTGACTCAAAAATTTGCTTCGAATTTTTGGGAATTCGGGGAAATTCTCCGAATTCGTGCAGCGTGGACGGCCGCCCGCGGCATTTCCAGGGAAGAATCCTGAAAAAATGGCCCCCTTCGCAATTTGTTGATTCCACTCCCCCATCAACTCTCCCCCCAGCAGCTTCCATGGACGATACCCCACCTGGGCCAGACATAAATTCAGATGAACCGGTTCATCCCACGTCACGCTCCGGCGGCGGGCCTCCGGGAGATCCCCCGGACTTCACTCAGCCCTCACCTCCCCTCGAAACTCCCCCTGCTCATCGTGTGTACGCGGTCGATGATGATCCCAACGTTCTCATTGTCCTCCGCACCATGCTGGGCCAGGCGGGCTACGATGTGGTCTGTTACCCTTCGGCAGTCAGCTTACTCAAGGATTTGTCGCTGATGACTCGCGGAATGGTAATCTCCGATCAGGTCATGCCTGAAATGACGGGACTGGAACTGCACAAGCAGCTGCGAACACTTCGGCCAAACGATTTTCGTGTGATCCTGATCTCTGCCTATCCCCGTACCAGCCTGACCGTCGAGGCCATGAAGCTCGGAGCCATCACCGTGCTTGACAAGCCATTCGACCGTCAGGAACTGCTTGAAGCCCTCCACGACGGCTTTTTGCGTCTGGAAGCGATCGGCGAGCTGCCGCAACCGCTGCCACCGCCACTTTCCGGTGGCAAAAGCCACCTGGATCTGCTTTCAGACCGTGAACGCGAAGTCATTCTCATGGTCTATCAGGGCAGCACCAACAAAGCGATATCAATCCGCCTGGGGCTCAGCATCAAAACTGTCGAAAAGCACCGCGCCCGCGGAATGAAGAAAATGAACGTCACCTCACTTGCCGCACTGGTTCGGCTGATTGATCGGGAAGTGGAAAGTAAGGCATTCCCGGGTGGTCGAGCGGACGGCGAATCGCGAGGTGAACCACGAACTTAGGCACGTCAGCTGCCCTTTTCCGATTGGACCGGGCCTGCCGACTGCGGGAGCTTACCCGGCTACGGCTCCACGAGCTGGCCGACTCCACAGAAATCGTGGGGGAATTCCGTTGCTGGATGTATTGCGCTGAACGATAGTCCCGCCTGGTCGCCTCATCGTCCCTCGTCCGTTTTTCATCTGGCCTGCCACTGTGCCACAAATCGACTGGACTTTGCTGCATCCGATCCTCCAGCAGCACAATTCATTCCTTATCACCAGCCACGTCCGTCCCGACGCAGATGCCCTCGGCTCGGAACTTGGGCTCCGCTTCATCCTCCAGTCACTCGGAAAAACCGTCAGCATCTGGAATGGTTCAGGTCCGCCCGCAAACCTCGAATTCATGGATCCTGAGCACACAATTCGGCAGTACACGAGCAGTGCGGCAAAGGCGGACCTGCCCACTGTCGAGGTGATCATCATTGTCGATACCAGTGCCTGGCAGCAGCTGGGGGCGATGTCTGATGTGATTCGCAACTCCTCCGCGCGGCGAGTCATCATTGACCACCACGTCAGTGCAGACCGCCTCGAAGCCGTCGAGTTCCGCGATATCGAAGCAGCCGCCACCGGCGAACTCATCTGCGAACTCGCAGATTCGCTCGACATCCGCTTCGATCACAGCACCGCCAATTTCCTTTACGCCGCGATCGCCACTGATACAGGCTGGTTTCGATTTCCATCGACCACAGCCCGAACCATGCGAATTACATCCAGCCTCCTTGAACAGGGGGCGACGCCTCACGAAGTTTATCAGCGGATTCACGAACAAAACTCGCTGATGCGACTGCGGCTGGCAGGTCGAGTTCTCAGCCGCGCCGTCTCTGAATCCGATGGCCGCATGGTCTGGATACAGGCCGACAAACAGGATCTCGACGAAACCGGGGCGGTTGCTGCCGACACCGAAGGGCTCGTCAATGAATGCCTCACCGTTGCCGGCGCCCAGGCGGCTTTTATCGCCGTTGAACTGCAGGGAGGGGCGATCAAATTCAGCCTTCGCTGTCGCAGTCCGCACAACGTCGCCGCCGTTGCCGAAAAGTTCTCGGGCGGAGGTCACACGCTCGCCTCCGGCTGCCGGTTACCCGGCCCCATGAACACCGCCGTCGGACGCGTACGCGAAGCCATGCAGGCCATGCTGAACTCCGCACACAACCCCTGACCCGCCCACGCCGCAACCCAAAAGGGAAGACGGACTTCCAGTCCGTCGGTCGCACCCACCGACTTCCAGACCGTCGTACAAACATTCACGCACGCCGCGCTGAAATTACCCGGAAAGAGTCTAACTCAGGATACCACTGACGACCTCGCCGTGCACATCCGTGAGTCGATAATCGCGCCCGGCGTGCCTCCACGTCAGCCGCGTGTGATCCAGTCCCAGCAGATGAAGAATGGTCGCGTGAAAATCGTGCACGTGCACCGCATCCCGAACAGCGTGGATGCCGTACTCGTCCGATTCACCCCACGTTACTCCCCCCTTCACACCGCCACCGGCCAGCCAGGACGAGAACACCCAGTGATGATGCTCGCGACCCGCTGCGCTGCGATCCGCGTTGAATGGTGTTCGCCCGAATTCGCTCGTCCAGACCACCAGCGTCTCGTCCAGCAGCCCGCGTTGTTTGAGATCCTGCAGGAGTCCCGCGATGGCCTGATCCACGTTGCGCGCGAGTGGTGCATGTGACAGCATATCGCCGTGAGCATCCCAGTTGCCCGATGACCCGGTGTCGATCAGTTCCACAAAACGGACGCCGCGTTCCACCATTCTGCGAGCTGCGAGGCACTGCCACGCAAACCCCGCGGTACTGCCGCTTTCCAGTCCGTACATCTGCAGCGTCTGCTGCGTTTCGCCGCTGAAGTCAAAGACCTCGGGCATCGCTGACTGCATACCGAATGCCGTTTCAAACGACTGAATGCGAGCCGCCAGCTGCGGATCCGTCAGACGCTGAGCCTGATGACGACGATTCATGCGCTGCAGCAGATTCAGCTCCAGCTGCTGCAGGTCGGCTGAAGCCACGCGGCGACGAATATTGGCCACCGGCTCTGACCCCGGCACCACGCGCGTCCCCTGATGCGCACCCGGAAGAAAATCGCTCCCCCACACCTGACCGCCGGCATACGGAGTGTGCGGGGCAATCACCACAAATGATGGCAGGTTGCGATTGACTGTTCCAAGGCCGTAACTGATCCACGCTCCCATGCTCGGACGCGCAAAACTGAACGAACCCGTGTGCATGCCAAGAGTGGATTCATAGTGGTTGGTGTGATCCGTCTTCAGCGATCGAATCACACAGAGATCGTCCACACAACTACCGATGTGCGGAAAAAGATCGCTCACCTGAGTTCCACAGCGACCACGCGGACGAAAAGGCCACTGCGGAGCCTTCAGATACATGCTGAAACTGCCCCGACGCCCCTGAAACTCATTGACCGTCACCGTTTTACCAGCGTCCTCCAGCAGTCGCGGTTTTGGATCCCACGAATCCACATGCGACACCCCGCCACTCATAAACAAAAAAATCACTCGCTTTGCCCGCGCTGGAAAATGCGGCACTGCCGGCGCCAGAGGATCAGACGCAGACGGGGTCACGCCATCCGAAAGAATCTCCGCGAGCATGCCTGGCCAGAGCAGCGAGCCGGCAGCCAGAGACCGCAGAATTCCCCGTCGAGTACGGTCTTCGCCCATGTCAAACTCCGGTTCCTCAGTCCACATACAGAAACTCGTTGCTGCCCGGCAGCATCCTCTGCAGCGCCGCAAATGGCTGCACACCGGCATCCTCCGCCGATGTGTTCGCCGACAGCTCAACACGATAACTCTCCAGAAAACCCAGCGCATCCACCAGCTCCTCAGGATCCGGATCCCGCTGCAATGCCCCCTGCCATGCCCGCCGCAGCCGCGCGCTGTCACTCGACTCTGACCGCAACAGCGACTCTGCCCAGGCCTTCGCCGCAGTATGCACCAGCGGATCGTTCAGGAAGAACAATGCCTGCGTGGGCACCGTTGTCCCCGGACGGCTGGCCGTTGATGCATTCGGATCGGCTCCATCGAAGAGTGACAAAAACGGATGCCGCTTCAGCCGCGTTGTCATCAGATAAACGCTCCGACGCGAATGCTCG
>JBJTOP010000322.1:0-16055 GCA_046074645.1 Planctomycetaceae bacterium
TGATCGGTTCCATTCGCACCCTGCAAAAAGTCCTGCGGCAGCCCGTCGCCTCACAAGAGGAACTCCGATTGTTGTCTGTCGCAGACCTGCAGCTTAACGCTCAGCAGCTGCAGACGCTGCTGGAAGACAGGTCGGTGTGATCGATTAATGAGCCGCATCCGCTCCAGGGATGCTGGGACAAACAACAGGGCTGCAGAAAGCGGTCGTTTTTCTCAGGCGACTGGGCTCGAAGACCGCTGGGCCTGGCATTTCATGCAAAGCCGGTGGAACTGTCCTTACAGGCCGGAAACGCAGCAGCAATCAATGGGACTGAAAAAGCTTCGACTCCGTAATCGATCGCGTCAGAGGTCGCTGGAACCATTTTTGAAACAACAATTCATGGGCACTTAGCCCCGTTTCACCATACCAGCTTTCCCCTCCTGGCAGACCGCAAACAGGAACGCCAGCGCAATGACGCTCTCGCCCGTTGTCCCCACTGCGCACACCCACATTCCCGTCTCTCTTCCCTGTGCCTATTCCCTCCCCTTCGGAATCGGCAACAGAACCGGCCGCTGGTTTTCAGCCCGAGCACCCGGCTCAGGTGGCGGCGGCAGTTCGCCGTCTTCACCGAACAGAGCAGTATTCCAGTTGGTGTGCAGGAGCAGATCGAAGCCGGGGTTCTGTTCTTTCACCTGGCAGGAACAGGCGCTGCAGAGGAACTGCGTCAGGTCGTGCACCAGGTCGCTGGTAAGTCGGCCGGCAGGAATCACTTCAAGGGCTCGACCGCGGCCGAAGACGGGGACTACCAGCGGCTCACCGGCGGCCCATGAGTCGGGCTGGACGCCGGAAAGCTGCCGCACAAGCCAGGCTTCCTTTGGATCGGTGCCATCAAGCTCCAGTGTGGAGAACTTCAGCAGCAGCGGGATCTCAGAATAGAGCTCAGAGCCGGGCAGGCCGATGCCTTCCGGAAGTTCCAGAACATCCGGAAGTTTGCGGCACTGGTCTTCCAGCAGCGTCTTCAGGATGCCCAGTTTCTCTGTGTTCGCCTGCGGTGGTCGCACGATCAACCAGACCACGGCATCACCGCGCTGCAGGCGGCGAATGAGCTCAGTGCGGACGGGGGAATCGGCCAGGCGTTCCGCAGCGTCGCTGATCGAGCTGATCCAGTGATTGATGATTTGTCCGCGACCGTGTCGGGAACGCGCAACCACGCGGGGCAGCTGTTCGCGAGCAGACTGTGGAAGGCTGAGCCAGATCTCTCGTCGAGCGGCCACGTCGGGAGTAGTTGCGTCGGTTTCAAGAAGTGTGACATCCTGCAGCACAACTTCCAGGTTGGCCCGACTGCGATCAGCCGCGAGCGTTCTCCACGTCTGCACGTGCCTGCCGTCGTCTGCAGAAAGCGGTCCGCGATGAAATACCAGTACTTCCACGGGATCCGCGGTCCAGCGTTCCAGTGCATAGCGGAAGACCGGAACGTTGCAGGCGACGGCGGTGGACGACACCAGCAGCAGTGCGAGAAGTGTGCGGGACATAGTGTGCCTGGACAATAGCGGGCTGGTCATTCAGGAAATGTCTCTGGCCTTGTTTCACAGTCTATCAGGAACTCCCCAACGCCTGCAATTGTCGCATTTCGCACTGCAAAACGCACACAAATACACTTTCTTTTCGCAGAACGAAAAGCGACAATTCCACTCCGCCCTTCGCTGTTCTCCTGAGTTCATTTCCTTCAGGACTTTCATTCATGTTCAAACTGCGACTGGACTCTCTGGCCACCGCCATGCCGCTGATGCTGGCTACCGCTGTTTCCCTGTCTTCCTCCACCAAGGCTCGTGAACCCGTGAATTCCGCCACCTCAGCTGCCGCAGCCGCAGACAACCCTTTCAAAGCTCCAAGCTCACTCCCATTCCAGTCGCCGCAGTTCGACCGGATTCAGGACGAACACTTCCGGCCTGCATTTCTGGAAGCGATGCAGCAGCAGCTTTCAGAAATTGACCAGATCACCACCCAGTCCGCTCCGGCCACATTCGAAAACACGATCGACCAGTTCGAAAAAACCGGCCAGATGCTCACTCGCGTCCGGAATGTCTTCTCCAATCTCACGTCCTCGCACAAAACCGAAGTCCTGCAGCAGATCGAAACCGAACTCGCCCCGCTCCAGGCTGCTCACGCGGACAACATCCTGCTCAACCCGCGTCTCTTCGCCCGTATCCAGTCACTCTGGGATCGCCGCGACAGTCTCAAGCTCACCACCGAACAATCCGAAGTGCTGCGTCAGCACTACGAAACCTTTCTTCGTGCCGGTGCCAAACTGGATGCGGCACAACAGGCTCACATTCGCAGCCTCAACGAAGAGATCTCAAAACTGGAGACTCAGTTCGAAGAACACCTGCTCGCAATGACCAGGGAACGGGCCGTGGTGGTCGATACGGTCGCCGAACTGGACGGTCTGTCGGCCGGTGACATCGCCGCAGCCGCCGAGTCCGCCAAAGCCAGGGGACTCGAAGGCAAATACATCCTTGAAATCACCAATACCACTCGCGTCCCACTGCTCACATCGATCAACAACCGCCCCCTGCGCCAGCGACTCTGGGAAGCGTCCGCCTTCCGCGGACTTGGCCGCAACAACGGCATCGACAATCGACCGCTCGTTCTGCAGCTGGCAAAGCTGCGAGCCGACCGCGCCACGCTGCTGGGCTTCTCCAGCCACTCCGCATGGAAGCTCCAGAATCAAATGGCAGGCAACCCCGACGCCGCCCGCAAAATGCTCACGGATCTCGTCCCCGGAGTGCTTGCGAAGGTCCGCGAAGAAGCCACTGCACTCAACGAAATGATTCAGAAATCCGGCTCCAGCCACGAACTGGCACCCTGGGACTGGGAGTACTACGCGGAAAAAGTTCGCAAAGCCCGCTTCGACGTCGATGAATCACTCGTCAAACCCTACTTCGAACTCGAATCCGTCCTCCAGAACGGCGTGTTCCACACCATGAACCAGCTGCACGGGGTCACCTTTAAGGAACGAACCGACCTGCCCGTGTTTCATCCGGATGTGCGAGTCTTCGACGTGTTCGAAAAGGATGGTCGCCAGATCGGCCTGTTCTTCTTCGACCCCTTCCGCCGTGATACCAAACGCGGTGGGGCATGGATGAGCAGCTTTGTTGACCAGTCCGGGCTGCTCGGCGAACGCCCGGTCGTCGTCAACACGCTCAACATCCCCAAACCCGCCGCCGGCGAACCAACCCTCGTCAGCTTCGACAACGTCGTCACGCTGTTTCACGAAATGGGACACGGACTCCACGGTCTCTTCTCTGACGTCACCTATCCCTCTGTCGCCGGCACCAACACCCCCCGCGACTTCGTCGAATTCCCCTCCACCTTCCAGGAAGACTGGGCCATCCAGCCCGAAATCCTCGCCAACTATGCCCGGCACCACAAAACAGGCGAACCCATCCCCAGTGAACTGCTCGAACGCGTGATCCGCGCCAGCCGCTTCAACCAGGGCTTCGATACCCTCGAATACCTCGCCGCCGCACTGCTCGACCTCGAATGGCACTGCCTCACACCCGACCAGATCCCCGCCGACGTCGAAGCCTTCGAACTGGCCGCCCTCGAAAAACACGGCATCGCCAACATTCCCGTTCCTCCCCGTTACCGCAGCACCTACTTCGCTCATATCTGGTCCGGTGGCTATTCTTCAAGCTACTACGCATACCTCTGGAGCGAAGTGCTCGCTGCCGACGCGTTCCTCCAGATGCAGGCTGCCGGCGGCTGCACCCCGGAAAACGGAGCTCGATTTCGCGCCGAAATCCTTTCACGCGGCAGCAGTCGCGAACCGATGGAGTCCTTTCGCGCTTTCAGCGGCCGCGGTCCCAACGTCGATGCTCTGCTCGCCCGCAGAGGACTCAAATAACAGCACGCAGCAAGGGTCTCCCCATGCAACATTCGCACCTGCAGATCCCGCGGCGAGAGCTGCTGGCCACAGTCGGACTCGGCTTCGGCAGCCTCGCCCTGCATGCACTCAACCAGCCCGCCTCAGCCGCCCCCACGCCCACGCCCGCCCCCGCAGCCGTCTTCCCCAGCCACTCCGCTGGCGACTCCTCCGCACCCAGTCCCTCGCCACTCACAACCATCCCCCCACACATCACCGCCCGCGCCAAACAGGTGATCTTCCTCTTTCAATACGGCGGACCCAGCGGCTTTGATCTGTTCGACCACAAACCGCTGCTCACACAGCTTCACGGCCAACCCGTCCCCGAATCCTTCAAACAGCACGCCGATAAAGTCGGTGGCGTCTTCAATCACTGCCGCGATGAACTCATGGCCGGGCCGTGGAACTGGCAGCGACACGGCGAATCCGGTCACTATGTCTCAGAACTGCTCCCGCACACCGCCCGCCATATCGATCGCCTCTGCCAGATCCGCTCCATGGTCAGCGACAGCTCCAATCATGCGCCCGCAACCTATCTGATGAACACAGGAGCAATTCTTGGGGGACGCCCCAGTCTGGGATCATGGATCACCTATGGACTCGGATCGCTCAATCAAAACCTCCCCGGATACGTTCTGCTTTATAAAGTCGGTGGCCTCGGCGGCAGCGCTAACTGGAGCAATGCTTTTCTGCCGGCCGCCCACCAGGGCACCCAGTTTCGCCACGACGGCGACCCCGTGCTGTATCTGCGACCACCCGAAGAGTTCCGCGCAACCCAGCGGCAAACGCTCGACTTCGCACAATGGCTCAATCACCGCCACGCAGCCGCCCGACCAGGCGCTGCCGACCTCGAAGGCCGCATCGCTGCCGGCGAACTGGCCTGGCGTATGCAGTCCACCGCCATTGATGTCGGTGACATCAACCGCGAAACGCCGGCCACACAGCAGGCATACGGGCTGGATGACCCCGTCCCCGGCAAAGCCCTCTACGGCCGCATGTGCCTGCTCGGACGACGACTCATTGAACAGGGCGTCCGCTTCGTGCAGATCTACAATGCCGTCGATAAACTCGGCTGGGACGGGCACGATAACAACACCGACTACAACCGCCGCAACGCCCTGCAGACCGACCAGCCCGTCGCCGCCCTCCTGCAGGACCTCGACCAGCGCGGACTTCTGGATTCCACACTTGTCATCTGGGCCGGAGAATTCGGACGCACCCCCATGATGCAGGGCAGCTCCGGACGCAATCATAATCCGTACGGATTTACGATCTGGCTCGCAGGTGCTGGCGTAAATGCCGGCAAAGCCATCGGTTCCACCGACGAAATCGGCCTTCGAGCTGCCGATTCTCCCCAAACGGTACGAAACCTGCACGCCACCATCCTCACGGCACTGGGAATTCAGCCGGATGAACTGTTTTTCGAACATCTGGGACGCCAGGAACGACTCACCGGCGTCGCCCAAAGCTGGAACCTGATCCCCGGTGTGCTCAGCTGAAACATGCCGTGAAATCGCCACGTCGGCCCATGACCGGCCAGTGTTCGATACACCTTGCTTCCTCCCATTGCCGCAAATCCCCCGCTTCCACTTTCCCGCTCCCGGAATCGCTGGTATTTTTCTGCAATTCCCTCAGCTCATTTCCCAATAACAAACCTGCCTTTCCGGCCGGATCCAGCCATGAACGACGCGGCGCATCAGCACCATCGGGACTTCGTACGGCAGATCGTTGAAGACGACCTGAACACCGGCAAGTGGGCCGGTCGCGTGCAGACTCGGTTCCCCCCCGAACCCAATGGCTACCTGCACATCGGACACGCCAAAAGCATCTGCCTGAACTTCGGCATCGCTGCCGAATACGGCGGCCAGTGCAACCTGCGTTTCGATGACACCAACCCTGAAAAGGAAGACACCGAATACGTCGATTCGATCATGGAAGACGTCCGCTGGCTCGGCTTCGACTGGGAAGACCGCCTGTTCTACGCATCCGACTACTTCGAACAACTCTATCAGTGGGCCGAACAGCTCATTCAGGACGGCCGCGCTTACGTCTGCAGTCTGCAACTGGAAGAAATTCGCTCCGGCCGCGGAACTCCGGTCGAAGCCGGCGTCGCCAGTCCCTATCGCGATCGTTCCGTTGCCGAAAACCTCGATCTCTTCCGCCGCATGAAAGCCGGCGAATTCGCCGATGGTGCCCACGTCCTCCGCGCAAAAATCGACATGGGACACGCTCACATGCTCCTGCGCGATCCCATCATGTATCGCATCCGTCATGCAGAACATCACCGCACCGGCAGCAAATGGTGCATCTATCCCACCTACGACTACGCTCACGGCCAGTCCGATTCCATCGAACGCATCACACACTCCATCTGCACCCTCGAATTCGAAAACCATCGCCCCCTGTACGACTGGTACTGCCAGGCACTCGGCATCCATCACCCCCAGCAGATCGAATTTAATCGGCTCAATCTGACCTACACCATGATGAGCAAACGCAGGCTGCTGGAACTGGTCAAAGGAGGCTATGTCCGTGGCTGGGATGATCCTCGAATCCCCACCCTGCGCGGACTCCGACGCCGCGGCTGCACACCCGAAGCCATCCGCGCCTTCTGTGCCACAGTCGGCGTCACCAAACATAACGCCACCATGGATATGGGAGTCCTTGAAAACCACATCCGCGAAGATCTCAACCGCCACGCCCACCGCCGCATGGCCGTACTCGATCCCGTCAAAATCGTCATCACCAACTACCCCGAAGGCACCACAGAACAGCTCCCCGCCATCAACAACCCCGAAGACGACTCCGCCGGAACTCGGCTCGTACCCTTCAGCCGCGAACTGTGGATCGAACGCGAAGACTTCATGGAAGATCCCCCGAAGAAATTCTTCCGACTCAGCCCCGGACGCGAAGTCCGGCTTCGCTGGGCCTACTTCATCACCTGCACCAGCGTCGTAAAGGACTCCAGCGGCAACATCACCGAAATTCACTGCACCTACGACCCAGCCACTCGCGGCGGTGATGCTCCTGACGGTCGCAAAGTCAAAGGCACCATCCACTGGGTCTCAGTCCCCCACGCTGTCCACGCCGAAGTCCGACTCTACGATCATCTCTTCCGCACCGCAGACCCCGACGAAGTCGCTGATCCCTCCCTCGACTGGAAATCCAATCTCAACCCCGATTCACTCAAAACACTCCCCGCCGCCTTCCTCGAACCCGCACTCGCAAACGCCTCCCCCGGCGAACGCTTCCAGTTCGAACGACTCGGCTACTTCACCGTCGATCCCGACTCCACCCCGGAATGCCCCGTGTTCAATCGCACGGTCACTCTGAAGGACACCTGGGCGAAGGAACAAAACCGCGCCTGAACCGCTCGATATCTTCTGATCGGAAACTGACATCATGTCCTCCGTTCCTCAGCGCATCGATGGCCCCGTCGCTGTCATTGGCGATGTACACGGCCAAACAGATAAGCTGCGGTATATCATCGGACAGCTGGCACGGCTCCCAGACATCCATCACCGCTGGGTCGTCTTCATCGGTGATCTCGTCGATCGCGGTCCGGATCCCGCCGGCGTCGTTCGCATCTACAGCGACCTCGCATCACAGCATGACCGCGTCACCTGGCTCTGCGGTAACCACGAATTCGCCATGATGGGCTCGCTCGGGATGATCCCCACACCCGCCTACATCGACTTCGCCAGCCGCTGGGTTCCCAACTACGACACCGAATCCACTTTCAGTTCGTGGGGCGTCCCCTTCGGTGATCTGGATGCTCTTCGCGAAGCCATCCCACAAAAACAACTCGAACTGATGCGGGACCTGCCATGGTGCATCGAACACCCTCAGTTCCTCTTCGTCCACGCCGGACTCGATCGAAACCTCCCCTTCGAAACTCAGCTGCGAATACTCCGACAACGTGACTACTCGCTCAGTCATCCACCCTGGCTCTATTCCAAAGACTTTATCCACGCCGGCGCACCATTGGATGCACCCGTACCGATCGTCATCGGCCACGTCACATTCCACGCGTCCAGTTTGCCAACCGCATGATCTGCACCGATACCGGTGGTGGCAGCTTCGGAGAACTCAGCTGCGTGCTCCTGCCCGAAGGAGAAGTGATTCAATCTCAGTCCCTGCACACCATGAATCGACCTGGATTCAACCCCCAGCAACCTCCGGCTCCCAAAAAGCCCTGGTGGCAGGTCTGGTAGATTGCCCAAACACCCCCCCAAAGCCAAAGCGCTCCCATGCCCGCATCAGCTCCGGAACCCAACCCCGCTCCCACTCCAGGAACACCTCCGGACTTCAACGCCCTGCTCCCCGAATTCCAGCGACTCTGCGAAGTCATCGCTCAGCTGCGAGCTCCTGACGGCTGCCCGTGGGACCGCCAGCAAACGCTCAGCTCCATCAAACCCTATACACTCGAAGAAACCCACGAACTCCTCGAAGCCATCGACGCCAACGATAACGACGCCATCCGCGAAGAACTCGGTGACCTGCTCCTGCAAATTATCCTCGATGCCCAGATCGCTGCCGATGAACAACGCTTCGACCTCGTCGATGTCGTCCGGCAAATTGCCGACAAAATGGTCCGCCGCCACCCCCACGTGTTCGGTTCCGCTCAGGCCGATACCGTCGATGCCGTCAAAAGTCGCTGGCAGCAGATCAAACAGCAGGAAAAGCCCGCCCGCGAATCACAGCTCGACGGAATCCCACTCACCCTCCCACAGCTCGCTCGCGCCGCTCGCATCACCGGTCGAGCCGCAGCAGTCGGTTATGACTTCCCCGATCGCTGCATGCTCTTCGATAAATTCAACGAGGAACTTGGCGAACTGGCCGCTGAACTGTTCCCCGATGGCCGCATTCCTTACGTGCCCGCCACCGTTGACGCCGCCGTTATTCCCGATGCCCCTATTCTCGACCCCACTCAGAAAGACCGCGCCGAAGCAGAACTCGGTGATGCCCTCTTCGTGCTCGCCAACATCGGCAGACGCTGGGGACTGAACCCCGAAGAAGCCCTCCGCAAAACCAACGCCAAATTCTCCCGACGCTTCCAGGCCATCGAACACGTCCTCCGCGACGCCGGAAAAACTATCCACTCCGTCTCCATCCGCGAAATGGAAGATATCTACCAGGCCGCAAAGAAACGAGAAGCGGAATGACATTCGCTCCTCCACGCTCAACGCTGCCAAAATCAGGGATTTCCTGATCCCTTTTGGCTCGGATGGTGTGCAAACGTGCATCAGGTGTGCAAATCCGCACAGACGCACGCTGCGTAAACCACATGGTCTGCGTGAAAGCAAAAACCGTGTTCTCGGAGAGGTTCATGGCAACTGCCGGTTCGATCAGCCTGTTGATTGTGGAAGACGACCCCGATTTCCGGGAAACCTGCGCCCGCTGGATGACTCGAAAAGGTCACGCCGTCGCCGCAGCCGCCAACGGACACGAGGCGCTCGAACTTTGCGATCGGCGGACCTTTGACGTGGCCATCATCGATATGAACATGCCCGGCCTCACTGGCCTCGAAGTGCTGGAACGACTCAAGTCATCCCAGGTGGAAACTGAAGTGCTCATCCTCACTGGCCAGGGCACGATCGAAAGCGCCGTCAACGCCATGAAGCTGGGCGCCTGTGACTACCTCACCAAGCCCTTCCCAATGGACGAACTCGAACAGCGCTGCCTGATGGCCTGGGACCGCAGTCGCCTGCAGCGCGAAAATCGTCAGCTCAGAGCCATCATCGAACGCGCCCATCCACCGGTGCGGATCATTGGTGAATCTGCACGGATGAAGGAAGTCTTTCGACTGATCGACAGAGTCGCTCCGACAGACAAGCCGGTTTTGATTCAGGGTGAAAGTGGCACAGGCAAAGAACTCGTCGCCCGCGCACTACAGCAGCGCAGCCACCGAGCCGGACGCCCATTCGTCACCATCAACTGCGCAGCACTCCCCGAACAACTCGTAGAAAGCGAACTCTTCGGGCATCGGAAAGGCGCGTTCACCGGTGCCAGCGAAGATCGAGCGGGGCTGTTCGAAGTGGCCGACGGCGGCACGCTGTTCATCGACGAAATCGGTGAACTCCCCGGATCCCTGCAGCCCAAGCTCCTGCGAGCACTCGAAGATGGCTCCATCCGCCGCGTGGGGTCCCACCGCGAACGTCGAGTGGACGTGCGTTTGATCGCAGCCACCAATCGCAATCTGGCCGAAGAAGTCGCCGCCGGACGGTTCCGCGAAGACCTCTACTATCGAATCAACGTCATGTCGCTGGAACTCCCGCCACTCCGCCGCCGTGACGGTGATATCGGGCTGCTCACACGCGAGTTTCTTGGGCCGTCCTGGAAGATCAGCGAACAGGCGACTCGAGCCATCGAAGCCTATCACTGGCCCGGCAACGTCCGACAACTCAAGAACGCCGTCGATCGCGCCCAGATCCTCGCCAATGACCATCACATCACCATCGATGACCTCCCCGCTGAAGTTGCCGATCCCACCGGCACCAACGGAACACACGCCGCCGGATATGCCGCCTCCGCCAACGCCAACGCCTCCGCCAACGCTCCTCAGGGAACAGCACAGTCGTCCGCAGGTGCCACCGCACAGGCCTCCACCTGGCCGCTTAATCCGTCTGCACAACACGCCGCCCTGCCATCATCCATCCGGCTTGAAGATCTTGAAAAGGCCCATATCGTCGAGATTCTTCGCCAGCAGAATGGCAACAAAGCCCGCGCCGCACGTATGCTCGGAATCCATCGACGCAAACTCTACCGACTCCTCGAACGACACAGCATCCTCGAAGAACGACCGGCAACCCACGGCGAACAGACACTCCCCGCCGACAACTGAACCCCCTGGAACTTCGGCCCCTGCCCTGATAGCATCCGCGGAGCCACCCAACTCCGCTCCTGCCTTCAGTTCAAAGCCCCAATTCCATGCCTCGCTTCTCTCTGCTGCACCTCGCAGCCCCTATACTCCTCCCCGCTGCTCTCGCCATCCCCGCCTTCGCCTCCGATCCGCCCGACTCAGAAAACAACTGGCACCAGTGGCGTGGTCCCTCATCCACCGGTCACGCCGCACCCTCAGCCAGGCCGCCGCTGCAATGGAGCGAAACACAGAACGTCGCCTGGAAGCTCGACCTTCCCGGCGAAGGCAGCTCCACACCAATCATCTGGGACGATCAGGTGTTCGTGCTGTCTGCCGTCCCCACCGATCGACCCGCAGAAACGCCCATCACCCCGCATCCCGACGCAAAAACTCTCCCACCCAACGTCTACCACCGCTTCATCGTCACTGCCGTTGACCGCACCAGCGGCCAGGTTCGCTGGCAGAAAACCGCCGCCGAAGAACTGCCCCACGAAGGCAAACACAACACCCACACCTACGCCGCCGCTTCCCCCGTTACCGACGGTCACAGACTCTACGCCTCCTTCGGTTCCCGCGGGATCCACTGCTACTCACTCGATGGCAAACCCCTCTGGTCAAAGGACCTCGGCGACATGCGAACTCGCTTCGCCTGGGGCGAAGCCGTCACGCCCGCACTCGCCGGCGACCTCCTCATCGTCAACTGGGACCAGGAAGAAAACTCCTTCATCGTGGCCCTGCGAGCCGAAACCGGCGAAGAAGTCTGGCGACGCGACCGACCCGGTGAAAAAACCTCCTGGAACACGCCACTCATCACCGAAGTCAACAACCGCTCCGTCGCCGTCGTCAATGGTTCCGGAAAAGCCCGTGCCTACGATGTCCAAACCGGCGAAGTGCTCTGGGAATGCGGCGGACAAACCACCAACGCCATCCCCTCACCACTGCGCTTTCAAAATCTCGCCATCTGCGTCAGCGGTTATCGCGGAGCCGCCTCCTTCGCCATTCCAATCGATGCCACCGGCGACATTACCGGCTCAGAAAAGATCCGCTGGAGCTACCCTGAGGGAACGCCGTATGTGCCGTCGCCCTCCTCCAGCGACAACCGCCTCTACTTCACAGGTGGCCTCGGCGATATCCTCACAGTGCTCGACCTCGCCACCGGAAAACCACTCGCACAGAAAATCCGCCTGAACGGCGTCGGTAACTGCTATGCGTCCCCACTCATCGCAAATGGACGCGTCTATATCGTCGGACGCGAAGGCGGAGCCGTCGTGCTTCAGGACGCCGCCCCCTTCGATACACTCGCCCGCTGTCAGCTGGAAGGCAACTTCGATGCCTCACCAGTCGCCGTCGGAAACCAACTCTTCCTCCGCAGCTGGAATCGACTCTACTGCATCGCCGATTCAACAGTCAGCGATTGATGCCCACGTAAAAGCTGAACACCTGCTCCCGGTCACCCGGTTCTGAAGTGATCGGGAAGGCAAAGTCAAACGCCAGAGGCACCGGGCCCATCATCGGAATCGCAATCCGCGCTCCAAAGCCAGCCGTCGCCCGAAATTCACTCAGCTGCACTTCGTCGTCCACAGTACCAAAGTCTGAAAATACAACCATGCTGATCATGTCGTCCGCTGTCAGAGGCAGACGATACTCCACCGTGCCCAGTGCCTGAAAAATACCGCCCAAAGAAAATCCAGTGGGATCTCGCGGAGTCACACCGCGAAACCGGAAACCGCGAAACGACGAATAACCACCCGCGTAGTAACGTTCAAACACCGGAGTGTCCTCGCCCGCCCAGCCAAGAGCACCGGCCAGCGTCAGCACCTGCCGACCACTCCCGTCCGGACGACTGTGCAACGTGAAATACTGACGAAACTCCGTATCAACCTTCGGATATGTGAAATCGTTGAAAGCCTGCTCGTAACCCACATCGAAAAAGTGGCCTTCTCCCGGCAGCATCGGGTTGTCACGCGTGTCGTGCGTCAGCGAAACACGCACTGTTGACAGAAAACTGTTCCCCACAAGTGGCTGTACAATCGCAGGAATCGGCTGCCGAACCTGACGCATCTCCACGTCCTCAAGTCGCAGTGCAACCCCGGTGCCCCATTCGGGTGTGAGCTGACGTCCGACACCGATCCGACCACCCAGACGATCCTCAGTCCAGTCCTGATAATAACGGTTGAAATAGAAACCACTCACCGAAAGACTGTTGTCCGTATACAGAAAATAGGGGTCCGTCCACGTCACCTGATATCGGCTGACTTGATTGCCCGGTGCCGCTTCCAGACGGAAACGCTGACCACCACCACGCCACGCTCGCCCCTCCAGCACATCCGCCCACGACGTCGGCGGACGCAGCAGGTCAAAGTTGCTCTCGTCCCACACAAAGTTGCCAACCACTCCCTGGTTGCTGTTCACTCCCGCACCAAACATCAATCGCCCCGTCTGACCCTCGCTGGCATTCACATTCAAATCCACCCAGCCCGGGGGAATCTCCTGGAACTGATTGCGATACGGACTCTCGTTCAACAACTGATCCTCACGCTGCGGTGCCCCGGCATCGCCCGGACCCGGATTCTGACCGCGAATCACGTACTCGTCAGACCCCGCAGTCCCACCCGCCGCCGTCAGCAGCGGAGGCTCACTAGTCGATGCAAACAAAGCCGCGGGATTGAGCGTCCGCAGTGTTGAAGGAGCCGCTGCGGCCGCAGAAGTGCGTCCCCCCACCGAAGCCTCAGAACCCTCAGTCATGCTCAACCCAAACCAGTCCCCCGCACGCTCGTCAGAAAATCGAGCTGCTATGCCCGCATCTTCCACTCGCTCAATCACCGGAACTCGCGACTGCGCCCCCACAGGCACCTTCGCAGACGCAGGCGGCAGAGCCTTCGCGGGAGCAGGCTGGGACACGGCAGGCGCTGAAACAGCTGGCTCTTCCGCTGCCGATTCCTCCACGGACGCCGGAGCACTCGTCAGAATCCCGCCGAACAGGTCGTCGTAATTCCCAATCTCACTCACACGCACCGCGCGATGCGATTCCTGATCCACAGCCTGCACAAATCGTGCTGTCCAGTCCGATTCTCCACCAGGACTCTGGCCACGAACCATACCCGCAAGAGATGCGATACTCGTTTGTTCCGGATCCACTGGTGTGGTTTCAAACTGAATATTCGGGTCAAACAGCCCGCTGCCTTTCAAACGTGACTGACCACGACGGATACGCTTCGGGTCCGCAAGATCCCCAGGCTGCACCTGAATCCGGTCCAGCACCACCGTGTGCTTCGTGTGCGGGTAGTCGCCGTCGAACTGAACGTTGATCTCCCGAATATATCGCGGCCGATCCTCGTCAATCTCAAACACCAGATCGACAATCCCCTCCTGCTCTGTGAACTGCGGTACGGGATTCACAGACGCAAAGAAATGACCCAGCTCGCCGTAGTATCCCAGCATTCGCTGGACGTCCTTGTTGAGCGGCAGTGAACTGAACTTGTCGCCCGGCTGCAACTTCGAATTCTCGCTCAGCCGCGCTGTCGGAATCACACTGTTGCCCTCGAACACAATGCTCCGAACCTGATAACGCCGACCCTCGGTGATCGTGTACAGCAGCTCCACGTCAGAACGGTCGTCGGAAAATCGTGGCTCCGCCGAAATCTCCACGTCGAAATACCCAACGCTCCGGTAGTAAGCCTTCAGGGACTCCACGTCCGATGGAATCGTGTCCGGGTTGTAGTGGCCACCCCAGAGTAAAAAGGCTTCCTTCGAAATCAGATTCTTGCGAAGCATCGCGTCCGACCAGAACTGATTGCCCTGAAAGTTCCGCTCCTTCACCTGAACCTTCGGACCTTCATCAATGTCAAATACCACCTCGCGGTCACCCGGCTTTGAACCACTGGTCAAAGTCACCTTCACAAAATAATAGCCCTTGTCCCGGTACTCCTGCTCGATGCGTCGCACCGCTTCCTGATTAGCCACATAGTCAAACGGACTGCCAGCCTTGAGCCCCGTCCAGGCCTCAAGATGCTTCAACTTCACCTTCCTGTTGCCGCGGAACAACACCCGCTGCACTATCGGTCGCTCCTTCACCACAAACACCAGCACCAGTCCGTCCGGTGTCTCGTCTATCCGCTCCCGCACCTCAAAAAACCACCGCGTGTTCAGCAGCGAACGCTTGTCCTCCCGCAACAGCTTCTCTGTCACCGTTCGATGAGGCTGCGACTGAACCTTCTGAAGAATCACCGACTCAGGAATCGTCTCATTGCCCTCGATTCGCACATCCACTATCACTCGACCGCCGCCCGCCTCGTCGTCCGATTCGAATGGACCCGGCACGGTCGCAGCCCGAACGCCCTGACCCTCCGCAGGTGTCGCGGTCAGTCCCGCCGCTATGCCTGCCACCACCAGCCAGCAGGCGCAAACGCCCACTGCTCGTGGCTGCCACGGTCTCAATTCCGGCGAATTCAGCATATCCGGGCTCGGTCAGAATCGACTCAAAGTTGGCGCAAAAATCCCCCTCGCGGCGGATGACCGCCACAGGATTGCAGATTCCCCGCTTTCAACTCAAGACGAATCCACACACAATTCGCCGCCAACACCGCCAGGCAAAAGGAAAACCAAACCTCTCCCCCATCGAAATTCGGCAGATAAACGCAAACAGATCGGGAAACCAGGGCCCATGGGACAAATGGGACGGCTGCGACGAATGGGGATTGCAAGGTTTTTTTAGTTAATGCGGAAAATGGGATGCTTTTTTCCTGACAAGTCCCAGCGGTCGGGCAGAAGCCCAATGGCGTTGAAGTTCTGGCAGAAAGAGCATCTGGCCCCCCTCTCCCCGGACCGGGGAGAGGGGTCGGGGGTGAGGGGTGAAACTCGCCTGCCACGCGCAGCACGGACAGTGCAGAAGGATGCTGGATTCACATTGGCCTGGAAGAGCAAGTGCAAAAGTGCCATGCACCACGCCACCCCCAATCGCAATAAATTCCCCCAAACATCGCCGCAAAACACCCCAACCGAGCCGCGACCGTCAGGGAGTGGAATCACCACCAAATCGCCGCGCCGGAAGTGCCGATGGTACATGGCACCTGCACCGTCCACAAAAGGCGTCTGGATGTGGAAAAAAACTGGGTTCCGGCGGTATAGGTGCATGGCACCTTATTCCGCACATTGGCCTGGAAGAGCAAGTGCAAAAGTGCCATGCACCACGCCACCCCCAATCGCAATGAACTTTCCCCAAACACCGCCGCAAAACACCCCAACCGAGCCGCGACCGTCAGGGAGTGGAATCACCACCAAATCGCCGCG
>JBJTOP010000323.1:0-29934 GCA_046074645.1 Planctomycetaceae bacterium
CGGACGGAATCGGGCAGGCTGGTTTCCAGCCCCGCGACTGTGGTGTCGGCGGTGGCACGAGCATAGCCGAAGAGGTCCTTCAGAGGACGGCTGGAGATGGCGACGAGCAGCACAAGGCCGGCGGAGGCGGAAAGACTTCCAAGGATCAGCTTCTTCATTGGAAAACTCCAGAGAGGTTCGCAGGTAGCAAATCAGCAGCGACCCTTCCGGCCCGCTGCCGGAGATCGCTCTCTGCAGTACTCACGAATGACCCGACCGGATTCCGGAAAGAATCTGAAACATTTTCCATCGGGAGGGCGAAGCTGGGATGACGAAACGGTGTTAAGGACACTTGAAATCGTCTATCGGATTTCCTGCAGACGCGCCGCCTGGCATCTTGCTGCAGCAACTCTTACCTCACGCAAAGGCGCCAAGGCGCAAAGCTGGAAATGTTGGAAATTTGAACCTTTTGTCCTTCCTTTGCGCCTTGGCGCCTTTGCGAGAGACCAACAGTTCCTGCACAAGGGATCGCGGTGAGAGCTGTCAACTGGCAGGCAGAACTGAAAACATCCCAATTCGCCCGAAATCACACCGTTTCGTCATCCCAGCCTCGCCCTCCCAGTCTTCCCCCCTTCATTTCAATGGATTCCAGAGAATATCAAGGCCATTGGGCGGCAGTCCCGCGGTTTCCGGCGCACGTCAGCGAAAGGCGTCCTCGATAATCCGCTGGACGGCTGCGTCCAGCGTCAGTTTCTGTTCTGCAAGTGCGGCTGCAAAGCCTGCGTCGGGTGACAGGCAGGGGTTCACATTGATTTCCAGAATCCATGGCTGGCCATCTTCGTCTACGCGAAAATCGACTCGAGCGTATCCGTGCAGTTCGAATTCGGTCCAGCAGCGACGGGCGAGCGCCTGCAATTCGTCCAGCAGCGGTCGGTCGGCCGCCGGGAAACGAAAGGTTCTGGGGGTCTGGCGATATTCGGCAGCCGCTTCGTCCCACTTGGCAGCGTAACCGACGATCCGCGGCTTTTCGGGCGGAAAATCGAGGAACTGAATTTCAGCCGGCGGGAGTACAATCGGCAGGCCGTTTTCGGCGAGCAGACTGAGGTTGAATTCGCGACCCTCGATATATTCTTCAGCGAAAAACGGCGTGCCATAGCGTTCTGTGCGGTCAGCAAGCAGTTCCGTCAGCAGTGCAGCAGAGGCGTCCTGCAGCGGCACAACGCTGTCGTCGGCCAGTCCCAGTGAAGCGTGCTCACAGACCGCCTTCACCACGGCCCGCTGAGGGCGTCGAGCTGGCGTGGACAGGCCCTGCCAATGCGTCCGGGAGCGATCCAGCCACGCGGGTGTCGGCAGTTGAGCGGCAGCCATCTGCTGTTTGGCAGCCAGCTTGTGCGTGGTGGCCAGCAGCGAGCGGGTTCCGGCGCCGGTGAAAGGGAGGTCGAGTGATTCGAGGAGAATCGTGGCCAGCGGCATCAGGCGGTCCGTGGCGGCGAGCGTTTCCACGAGGTTGAAGACAACGTCGGGAGCGGCCTGAATGAGCGATGAACGCGAGGGGCGAAGATCCAGTGAGAAGGGCACACGGATGGACTTCCACCCCAATCGATAAAGCGAGTCCTCTACGGCAGACACCTGCCGCAGCACGTCCAGATCGGCAGCCGAGTCGGTGATAGCAACCTGTTGGTAAAGAATCGCAGCCAGCATCAGTGACGCTCACAACGAGTGGCCGCGGAATCGACAATCGCCCTGATCAGCTCGGTGTATTCCATACCCACCGCAGTGGCGATGATTGGCAGGTCTGAGTGTTCCGGATGAAGTCCGGCGAGAGGATTCGATTCGATGAAATGGGGAAGACCGGACGCGTCCGAGCGAATATCGATGCGGCCCGCGTCTCTGCCCTTGAGCACTTTCCAGGCAGAGAGTGCCAGCAGCTCGGCTGCCGCCGCCTCGGCGTCGTCTGTCGAACTGGCCAGACGGTACTCAACCAGTTCCTCGCAGCGTTCCTTGTTGACAAAGGAGTA
Source organism: Planctomycetaceae bacterium (assembly GCA_046074645.1). GTDB lineage: Bacteria > Planctomycetota > Planctomycetia > Planctomycetales > Planctomycetaceae > SXXK01. The sequence goes on from JBJTOP010000323.1 coordinate 1,998, forward strand.
GGCGCCGGGTTCGGCCGCATCAAGAAGTCGAACTTCAAGAGTGCCAAGGACGCGGGCTTCGTTGCCACTTCCCAGCAGTCCCACGGTGAACTCGCGGCCCGGCAGATACGTTTCCACCAGCACTGGCTGCGAAAAACGCTGGAGCAGGTCGCGGCAAACTTCTTCAAGCTGCGCCGGAGTTGTGATCACCGAAGCTGCCGAAACACCTTTGCCCGTTCCCTCCGAAACGGGCTTGGCGAACAGCGGGTAGGGGAGACTTACTGCAGCAATGTCCGACGGCGACTCGACCAGGTGAAACCGCGCCGTGGGCAGGCCAGCCCGGGCCACCAGCGTTTTGGTGAGCCCCTTGTGAAGACACACGGCCAGCATGAGCGAATCAGCGAAGGTGCAGGGAATGTTCCATGCTTCCAGAAGCGCCGGCACCTGTGCCTCGCGGGCCGGCCCGGAGAGTCCTTCGCAGATGTTGAACACGAGGTCCCAGGTGTCTCCTGCTGCCAGCCGCTGCACCAGCTGTCGCAGGTGGCCGATACGGTCTGGCTCATGCCCGAGCACCCGCAGAGCGGTGGCAATGGACGCGATCGTGTCTTCGCGGTCGAACTCCGCCGTTTCCTCAGGTGAGTAGCCCATTGCGAGGTACTCAGAGCGCAGATCGTACGTCAGTCCAATCCTCACCGTCGCCTCCAGCTACAGCCCTCGCTGCAGCTCTGTGATCATGATTTTCCGTTCAGGCAGCCTGAATCCGGCAAACCCGAAAGCAGAGCCCAGTGCGTATTCAAGACATTGATCACCGCAATCGCAAGGGAAAAACCTTCCACATTCGTGACAGATTTTTTCCCGCTGTCTCTTGCGTCTGGCATTCTGGGAATTATAACGCGCCGCCGCGGAGTTCGTCCGAAAGCCGCTCGCCTGTCAAAAAGGACTTTGTTCAGCTCCTCTGGAGGTGTCGAGGAACGCCTGTCACGGCAGATCCTCACCCCGGTGTGCCTGTGAAAGATTCAGAACACCCGGGACGAAGACTCGTTTTTACAGTTTCCGCTGTTGATCGTCTGCCTGGGATGGAGTCGGCCGGGTGTGACGCGAGTCTGCCGACTTCCATCGTCGTGCAACCGGTCCCGTGACAACTGCAGAGTGTCCGCCGGATGCATCAGTGCGGAGTGATTCCCTGTGACTGAAATTTCTGCCGTCGGTGGCGACTGCCCGTCGTCCACCGTCGCTCAGCCGGAACATGAAGAGCCCCCGGCTGGTACCTCACTGCTGACTCAGTTGACCAGCCAAAGTCCTGCTGACAAAGCCCGGCTGCTCCAGACACCGCCACCCCCCAACCGCACCGCCAGATCTTCACCACGACGCCTCCCTGCGGCTCCCAAAGAAAATCCGCGAACCACCCTCTTCCGCGAACGCTTCTACCCCGACACAACCGATTCCGAATGGAATGACTGGCGCTGGCAGTCGCGGCATCGCATCCGTACACTGGAACAGTTCGAACGGATGCTCGACTTGTCGCTCGAAGAACGGGACGTCCTCGCCGACGGGGGCACACTCCTGCCAACCGCCGTCACTCCGTACTACATGAGCCTCCTGGATCCGGATGACCCGCTCCAGCCCCTCCGCAAAACCGTGGTCCCAACCACCCGCGAATTCATTCGTACCCCCGGCGAAGCAGATGATCCGCTCGGCGAAGATGGACACAGCCCTGTGCCCGGGCTTGTGCATCGCTACCCCGACCGCGTGCTGCTGCTGCCGCTCGACTTCTGCTCCACTTACTGCCGCTATTGCACACGATCGCGAGTCGTCGGACATGGCGAGATCGTGCCCAACACCCAGCGACTTGAAGCCATCTTCCACTACCTCGAAGAAACCCCGGCCGTTCGTGACGTTCTGATTTCCGGTGGAGACCCGCTGGCTCTCAGTGATGATCGGCTCGAATGGATTCTTTCACGCCTTCGAGATATTCCGCATATTGAATTCGTGCGCATCGGCACCAAAATGCCGGCCGTTCTGCCGCAGCGCATCACGCCGGAATTCTGCAGCATGCTCAGACAGTTTCATCCGCTCTGGATGAGCGTGCATTTTCTGCACCCCGACGAGTGCACGCCGGAAGCTGCCGAGGCCTGCAGCATGCTGGCAGATGCCGGCATTCCCCTCGGCTCACAAACAGTACTCCTCAAAGGAGTCAATGATGATGTCGAAGTGATGAAGCAGCTCGTTCACAAACTGCTGCTCATGCGAGTCCGTCCCTACTACCTGTACCAGTGCGATCCGATCAGCGGTTCATCGCACTTTCGGACCCCCGTCTCCAAAGGACTGGAAATCATTCAGGGGCTCCGCGGACATACGACCGGTTACGCCGCCCCCACCTATGTCATCGACGCTCCGGGCGGCGGCGGGAAGATCGTTCTGTCCCCGGAAACTGTAATTGGACGCGATGGTGATGATCTGCTCCTGAAGAATTTCGAGGGCAAAACGTTTCGCTACCCGGACCCCTGAATCGTTCTGCCCTTTATTTCTTTTTCGAGCTTTCCGCCTGCTGACGCCGCCAGTCCCAGGGGGCTAAGGGTTTTTCATCGGCCCACAGCCCCCTGCCTGCAGCGCGCGCACGCTGCTCCGCCTCAGCAAGCGGTTTGTTGTCCGGTGCATAACGCACGAAATGCCATGCCCAGCCACGCTCCACCAATTCGCGGTTGAGCTGCTGCTCCGGTTTGTTCGCTTCCAGCTGAATGTACACATCCCCTATGATCTGACCAGTCCGGTCTTCGCCCTGTGTCACCACCCGAACACGGTGGCCGCGAACCAGTGACTCCAGCTGCGCACGCGATTTTTCGCCCCACGCCTGCGATAATTCCGGTGCGTCGATTCCGTTGAGCCGAATGCGCGGCTGACTGCCGTCCATCAGCTGCAGCAATAACACATCGCTGTCCGGAGCCGCCGCAACCGTACCGGTTAACCCAGTCCCCGCAGGAAGCTCACGACGGTACTCCACCAGCAATCGACCTGAATTCAGGGCGGCAGAGAAATCCGCTGGATACTCACTGCCATCGAGGTCATAGCAAACCCGCAGACGATCGGATTTCGTCAGCTCAAAAATTGCCAGCAGTGTCCTGCCCTGATTGGGGCCCACCGTACCGTCGATTTTCATCCTCCAGGGCATCACGCTGCGATCAATCGTGCAGGTTCCGCGGTCCGGTGTCCCGCTGACTGTCACCGAGTATTGGCTGGCCGACAGTTTCAGCACCGTGGTCTCTCGCAGCTGCTGCGAAATGTCCTCGCCATTCATGGTTGCCGTGAGCGGATGCCATGTTCCATCCTGTCGGGCTGCCGTCGTTTCCGTCTCCACAGCAACAACACTGTCCTCAGTTCCCACTCGAATCGTCTGTGTCCGCCGCTTCTCCTCAGGAGTTCCCACGTTTTCAATCACTTCCAGAACGGCTGTTCCCGACGCCACCTTGCCACCCACAAATCGCACGATGGCCTCATACCTGCCAGGCAATGATCGTGGCTGCAGAAACTGCTCGATGTGCGTATCCGCAGGACGCGTACCACCGGCGTCCAGTTTGCCGGCCTGCTTTACCAGCCGCCCAAACGTACTTGTCTCCGGACGCCGAAAACTGCACTCCTCACCCGATGGATCACGGATCAGCAGATCGAGATCTGCATTGCCCACCCACCGCAGAGTGATCTGCAGGTCGCGCCGCTGCGCCGCTCTCAGCCTCTCCCGCAATTCAGCAGCCTGACCCGTGGCCTGCTGAGAATCGAACTCCTTCGCCACGCCTTCGATAACCTTGAGCGCCTCGGCGTGCTCGACCTCCCAGCCACCACTCCAAACCCATTCAAGGATCCCAAGGCGGGCCAGCAGTCGCTGCTCACGGTCGCCCGACTTGTCCGCCACACTGCGGTAAAGCAGCCATGTTTCCGGGAGACCGGGCTTAAGCTGGGCAGCATCTCGAAGCAGCGTCAGCGAAGTGTCCCACGCCTCAAAACGTGACAGCATCGCTGCAGTGACCAGCATGTCCTCCACAGCCGTGACTCCAAAGTCCAGTCGCGACTGCAGCACCCGACCGATGTCCTCAGCCGGTCTGCCCGCAAGCTTCATCTGCAGGGCCAGCAGGTCATACAGCCACGGAGCAATCCTTCCCGCTCGCAGCGCGGACTCAATGCACGTAATCGCTGACTCACGCCGACCCGCTTCATGCAGGCTCTGCAATACGACCGCAAGTTCCGTGTCGGAAAATACGGCTTCAGAAAACAACCGGTCCCAGCGCTCGTCCTCCGGACCCGCCATCGACTCGAACTTCGCGAGGACCTGTCGAGCTGTCAGGCCTCGAGGACTGCTGGTTCGATCGCCACGCTTCTCGTCCCCCGAACGCTTCTGACCGTCCTGCTGAATCAGAACGGCAGTGACCGTCGTCGGACGCAGCAGACAACTGCCAATGAAAAAGGGCAGCACCCGCGAAATGTGCTCGCGGATGCCGCCCCGTGGTTCAGCTGTGCTGGACTGAGTGTTCTCAGCCGGCTCAGAGGTTACTGGTTTGGTTTTTTTTTGCCGGGAACGTTCAGCAGGATTCCGGGCGCAGCTTCGGCTGGAACAGAGAACATCCCTGCACCGCCACCCATGCCACCCATTCCGCCGCCCATCCCACCCATACCACCCATTCCGCCGCCCATTCCACCCATGCCACCCATGCCACCCATCCCGCCCATGCCACCCATGCCGCCGCCCATTCCTCCGCCCATACCACCACCCATGCCAGCCATGGTGATGACGACGAGGTCAGCGACGTCGTAAATTCGAGTGACGAGGTTTTCGGGAGATTCAGCAGTTTCGACGGTGGTCACCAGCATCACTTCGTTCTTGATCATGACAGTGAGGTCGTTGTCCTTCACTTTCGCGAAGATCAGCTGGAGGGCATTTCGCAGGGTAATCCCGGCAAGGTCAACTCCAGCGACCGTGGTGTTGTTGAGGAACTCGGAATCTTCGCCGATGGTTTCGTCGGTTTCGTCAAGGATGATCCGCATGGTGTACGGCCCCTGCTCGGTGTACGCATCGGCGATGAAGCTGAGGATTTCGCTGAGCGATGTATCGGTTGGGTACTGGAGCGGCCGCGGGAGTGGTTCGTCGAGTTTCTTTTCGAGCCATTCTTCGATGGGCTTCACTGACCGCAGAGACAGAGATTTGTACTTTTCCTTGCGGCGAATGGTCAGAGCTCTCCAGACGTCAGCTCGTGGATACTGCACCGGTGGCTCATCAGGGAATGGAACGTGCGACAGTTCAACCTGATAAAGGGTTGCGAGGAAGCGGTCATGTCGCAGATTGATCAGGTCGTATGCCTTCTGCAGCTGACCTGCGGCTTCTGACATCACAAGAGCTGCCGTGGCGGTGCCGTTGCCCGGTTCATCACGTAGTGCTTCGCGGGAAACCTCTTCGGCATCCTCGTAAGCATTTTCGTCGCCACGGCGAGCCTGCAGCATGAGGGCGTTCACCTGGTCGATCAGCGTCTTCAGACGTTTCTCGTCCGCTTCGATTTCCGCAAGCTTCTCACGCTGTGCTTCCTGGTTGGCTCGGGATTCTGCCAGCTGCTGCTGGAGAATCTCGCGAGTTTGGCGGCGAGCTTCGATGGCGGTGAGTGCCGCGACAACTCGGCGATCCAGTTCCTGTCGTTTCTCTGGAGCGATTTCGTTCTTTGCACGAACTGCTTCCAGCACATCTTTCAGCAGGTTGACGGCGTACTCTGGCTGCTCTGAAGCAACGCGTTTGGCCTCTTCAATCGCCGCGTTAACACTTTGGACGGTCTGTTGAGTGATGATGGCGGAACGAGTTTCTGTTCGAGTCAGTGCGTCGCCTTCGTCCACCTGTGGCGGGCCAACAGCATCAGCGGGGGAGGAAGTCGATCCGCCGTCCTGCATACTGGCAGCAAGCGAGGTGAGCACAATGTTTCCGGCGTCGAGCTGGCGAGCCTGAGCAATCACCTCAAGAGCCTGCTGAGTGCGGCCGGAACGGTGCAGTTCCCGGGCTGTTTCGATGGACTGCGACACCAGAGACTGGAGATCTGTCGATGCCTGACCAAGTCCAGCAAGACCGATGTACGGAGAGTTCAGGCCGCCGGTGCTGAGCGACTTTCGAGCCAGAACGCCGATCTCGGCACCACCTTCGCGGATTGCCTGAGGCTCCACAACCCACGACTGTGTCACTCCGGCCACTGAACCGCTGACGGCAAGTCGCCCGCTGACCTGGCCATTACCGTAGACCAGCGTGTGACGGTCAGCACGCAGCGCTACGGTTTCGGGAACTGTCAGCTCTGCACCTCCGGAGGTAATTCGCAGGCCGGAAACAAGCACAGGAGACTGCTGAAGGCCGGCAGCAAAGGTGCCAATCTGCTGATCTCGAGTCTGTGTGGCGAGCTGTGTGCTGGATCCACCTGTGAGATTCGCGAGCACTCCTGCCAGATGAGCATCCATCTGGGGGCCAAGCAGCAGTGCGTGAAAAGCAGCCTGATTCTGATGCATCTTCTGCACGAGACCGGCGAGATCTGTTCCTGAGAGCAGATCGCCGGTTGACATTCCGTCGCCAATGTAAGCAATGGAAACAGGCTGACCGGCAGCCACCACCGCGGCATTCACTGCTGTGGCGAGATCTGTGGCTCCGATTGGAGTGATTTTGCTGAGCCGACCGACAGCTTCCGATGCCTGAGCTGACTGCGGTCCAACGAAGTTTTCAGTGAGCGTCCGAACCTGAGAATCTGCTGCTATCAGCTGAACGCTGTGTCCGGCAGGCAGAGCGGCCAGAAGATCGCGGACTGCCTGCAGAGTCTGCGTGCGGTAAATTCCCGTCTGGCTGGCGGATGTGTCCACAAGCAGCACGTGATGCGTCCGCTGCGCTGGTGCGACTGTGGTTCGCAGTGCCAGAGCAAAACTGGAATGATCGGCCGTTTTGATCACGACAGCATCCGGCTGCCGAGTCACTGCCGGGTCTGCACCAAACGTCGGCCCGCAGAATGCGGATAAGCCCAGTCCAAAAGAAACGAAAGATCCCGCCAGTCGCCGCATTGGAAATCCCCCAAAGGTGCTGCATGAGCAGACCGCAAACGCCGCCGGCGCAGAATCGCCAACGGAACTCCTGCAAGAGTCTACAGTCGTTCTCGGAATACAGCGAAATGTTTTTCCCAGAAAAACCGGCAGAAGACGCGGGTCTGATGAAATTTTCCGGCAAAGGTCGTTCGAGCCGGTGAACTCCTTACATTCGTCCAATCCTTCCCCCACCCGTGCACCCGCCAACGCTCGACGGCCACAACCACTCCCGCAAAACAAACCTCACCGCTCCCGCTCCCCGTCGGTAATGGTCGTTGTAAATCCATTATCCGAAGTAGTTTACGTTCTAAAAAACCGGGGACAGTCCCTCTGAATTCGTCACCGGTTGCGAACAGCCAATCCGACTGCGGATGCGGAAATGCGACCGTGTGGATGACGAGGACGCGCCCGTCCGGGTGCTCAGTGGCTGTCGATCGGCTGGTCGGTCTCCCCTCCAGCGCGCGCACCTCCGGTGCGAAACACAGCCGGGGGCTTCCGCCCAACCGCTCGCAACCACGGCAGCCGCTGCGGTGCCATGCACCTGAAATCTGCAAACCCAGAGAATTCACTTGATTCCTGGGCACCTGGCGGGATATCGGTGGGAGTTCCAGCGACGGCGGCGATGCCCGTTGCCAATTCCTCCGTTTTCTCTTGCAATTTCGCTCATTTTCGCTGGAAAATGGGTGGAATGTGCCATATTTTTCAGTCAGGCAATTTGCAGGTTTTCTTTGCTGTCCGCAATGTTTTCGCCAGCGCACCACGGCTGTCCGGCTCACCCTTTCTGCCTGAAATGCCGAATTCTCGGCTGATTCCTGATTTTTTTTTCATCTCTCCGCAGCTCCCCGCCGCGGCACCGGAGTAATCAGATGCGTGACTGGCTCGAGCGTTTTGTCGACGATGGCACGATCGGCGAATCGCAGCTCGAAGAAGCCCGCAGCATGGCAGCCAACCTTGGCATCACCCCCGAAGATGCGCTCGTCCGCCTCGGCTACATCTCCGGCGGTGATCTCGGGCGCGTGCAGGCGGAACAGTTCGGCTACGACTACATCGAACTCGATGGCCGACAGATCCCGCACGCCATCATTGAACTGGTCACTGAATCCATCGCGCGCGAAAACATTGTGATCCCGATCGACTCCGACGGAGAATCCGTCACGATCGCAATGCACAACCCAAACAACATAGAGATTCTTGATAAATTGCGGTTTGTGCTCAACCGAGACATCCGCCCGGTGATGGCACCCATGGAGTCCATCCAGAGCGCCATTAATCGACACTACGGGCAGTCCGAGACCGAATCCGTCGATTCGATGATTTCCGAATTCACCGAAACGCAGATCGACTTCACCGACGTCGAGGCAGCCGCGGCGCTGAAGGGGGATGAAGACGAAAGTGCGCCCATCATTCGACTGGCCAATCTGATCATTTCTGAAGCCGTTCGCGAACGGGCCAGCGATATCCATATCGAGCCTTTCGAAGACCGCGTACGCATTCGCTACCGTATCGACGGCGTACTCCTCGAACGCGACTCCCCCCCAAAACGACTCCTTGGCGCCCTCATCTCCCGATTCAAAATCATGGGCCGCATGGACATCGCGGAAAAGCGCCGCCCCCAGGACGGCCGCATCAAAACTCGCGCTGGCACCAAGGAATTTGACCTTCGTGTTTCGATCCTGCCCACCAATCACGGGCAGGCGGTCGTTATGCGGATTCTGGACCGCGACAATATCAAAATCGGGATCCGTAACCTCGGCTTCAGCGACGATAATTATCGCACCTTTCAGAACGTCATCCGCCGCCCCAACGGCATCTTTCTCGTCACCGGTCCCACCGGTTCCGGCAAGACCACCACCCTCTACTCCGCCCTCGGGGAACTCAATCGCCCCGACCGCAAAATTATCACCGCCGAAGACCCAGTTGAGTACTACCTGCCGGGCATCAATCAGGTCGAAGTGAAACACAGCATCGGACTCGACTTCGCACGCATCATCAAAGCCATGCTCCGACAGGCTCCCAACGCCATTCTCGTCGGCGAAATTCGCGACCAGGAAACCGGCGAAATGGCCATTCAGGCATCGCTCACAGGACACCTTGTCTTCAGCACGCTGCACACCAACGATGCCCCCGGTGCCATCACGCGACTCATCGATATGGGTGTCCAGCCCTTCCTCGTCGCCTGCTCGCTCATGGCCGTTATGGCTCAGCGACTCGTCCGCGTCGTCTGCCCAAAGTGCAAGGAACCCTATCAGCCAACTCCGGAAGAAGTCGAAGTCTTCAACATCACCCCGGATGAACTCTCCGATGGCCAGTGGGTCCGTGGCCGCGGTTGCGCCAACTGTAAACACACCGGCTACAAAGGCCGTCGCGCCGTCTTCGAGCTCATGACCATGAACAGCGCACTCCGCGAAATGGCCTTCAACAGCGAACCCGCCCAGAATATCCGCCGCCAGGCTCGACTGCTCGGCATGAAAACACTCGTCGAAGACGCCAAAGACAAGGCCTTCGCAGGCCTCACCACCCTCTCAGAAGTCTACAAACTGTCCAAAGGCGGACACTGAACCACTGCACACTGACCACTGCTCCTACTCGCTTACACGAAAGCTCTCTGCATGTCCACCGGTACTCTTCGCAGCTTCCAGATCGACAAATTACTCGAGACTGTCGTCAAAGAGCGTGTCAGTGACCTGCACATTACAGTCGGCCAGCCTCCCGTAATTCGTTCGGGCGGACGCATGGTGCGGCTTGAAACACGCACATTGTCCGCCGACGACACGACCAGTCTGATGAAAAGCATCACGCCGGAACGCAATCAGCAGGAGCTTCAGGAACGCGGTGGAACCGACTTCGGATTTGCATTCGGCGACAAAGCCCGCTTCCGCGTGGCCGTCTTCAAGCAGCGTGGCATGATCGGAATGGTGCTGCGGCGAATTCCCAACGAGTTCCTCACCTTCGAACAACTGGGGTTACCTCCTGTCGTACGTGAACTCATTCAGCGTCCCCGCGGACTGTTCCTGGTCACAGGGCCGACCGGTTCCGGAAAAACAACCAGCCTCGCGTCGATGATCAACTGGATGAACCACAACATGGATCACCATATCATCACGCTGGAAGACCCGATTGAGTACTATCACGAGCATCATCATTCGACCATCAATCAGCGGGAAATCGGCGTGGACGTGGCCACCTTCCCGGAAGCCCTTCGCCGTGCTCTGCGAATGGACCCCGACGCCATTCTCGTCGGGGAAATGCGAGACCTTGAAACCATTTCCTCTGCAATCACAGCGGCCGAAACCGGCCACGTTGTCTTCGGAACACTCCACACCACCGGTGCGCAGGGTACCGTCGACCGTATCATCGACGTGTTCCCGACAAACCAGCAGGAACAGATCCGCACTCAGCTGGCGAACGCCATCATCGGCATTCTCTCGCAGGCTCTCCTGCCCCGCAAACCCAAAGGACTCGTGGCCGCCTACGAAATGCTGGTCGTCACCCCCGCCATCGCAAACCTGATCCGCGAAGGTAAGACCTTCCGTATCAACAGCGCCATCCAGACCGGACGCAAGTTCGGTATGATCCTCCTCGATGACTCACTGTTTAATCTCTGGAAAAACGGCATCTGCGACGAAAAAGACGTCCTCTACAAATCCAATAACCCCGGCGAACTCAGATCCCGCATCGAACGCGCCAAACGCGGTGTGTTCGATGAAGAGCCTGACGACGAGGACGACGAATAAACCGACGGCAGACGGAAGACTGCTGGCGGGTGCGTCCCGATGATTGAACAGAAAGATTCATGATTCCCTGCTGACACCGCCAGCCACCAGACCCGGGACAGCCGCCCCCCAACCCCCGAAACCACACCCTAAACCGCCATTCGTCCCCAAACGGTACTCACCCTCATGGCACAACGAAAACTCGGTCAGATCCTCATCGACCTCGGCTACATCAACGATGACCAGCTGTGGGATATTCTCGAGGAGCAGAAGCAGAGTCCTGGCCAGCCGATTGGTCAGGTGGCTGTGCGTATGGGAATAGTGAATCAGCGGCAGGTCACTGAGGCGCTGGCGGAACAGTGGGGCATGCCGCTGGTGAATCTGGACGAGACGACAATCCAGCCGAATGTGCTCGAAATCGTTCCGCAGACAATGGCGGAAATGTACAAGATTATGCCGGTTTCCATGAAGAACAACGTGTTAACCGTTGCCATGGCAGACCCGCAGAACGTGGGGATCCTTGACGACCTCCGCAACTTCCTTGGCCACGAAATCCGCGGCGCTGTGTCTTCGGCCCCTGACGTCGAAGCGGCTATTGCAAGGTACTACGCGGATCGTGAAGAGAGTATCGAGGACGTCATCGAGCAGCTCTCGACCGACGAAGATGCAGAAAAACGCATTCGCGGCTACGACCTCGCTTCAGAAGAAGAAATGTCCGACTCGCAGCCCATCAAAAAACTGCTCAACATGGTGATGCTGCTGGCAATTCGCGATCAGGCCAGCGACATTCATTTTGAGCCGTTTGAGGACGAGTTCAAGATACGCGTGAAGGCGGACGGAGTGCTTTACGAAATGGTGCCGCCCCCGCGACACCTTGCAAACGCCATCGTCAGCCGTATCAAGGTCATGTCGAATCTCGATATCGCCGAACGCCGGCTCCCGCAGGACGGCCGTATCGAGCTCAATGTCGGTGGCAACAATGTGGACCTTCGAGTCAGCGTACTGCCAACGCTCTTTGGTGAAGCCGTGGTTATGCGAGTGCTCGACCGAACCGTCGTGGCACTCGACCTGAACAAAATCGGGATGGACCCGGTGACGCTCAATAAATTCCGCGGACTCCTGCGGCGTCCCAACGGAATTATTCTCGTCACAGGTCCCACAGGTTCCGGCAAAACCACCACTCTTTATTCAGCCCTGAACGAGCTCAACGACACCGAAACCAAAATCATCACCAGTGAAGACCCGATCGAATACGATATCGAGGGGATCATCCAGGTGCCGGTGAATCCGGACGTCGGCGTGACGTTCGCCAACGTGCTCCGAGCGATTCTGCGTCATGACCCGGACAAAATCCTCGTGGGCGAGATCCGCGACTACGAGACAGCGGAAATCGCCGTCCAGAGCTCGCTCACAGGACACCTTGTGTTCAGCACGCTGCACACCAACGACGCGCCTTCCGCAATTACGCGACTGCGTGACATGGGAGTACCCGCGTTTCTGATCACAGCGACTGTGGAAGGGATCCTCGCCCAGCGACTGGTGCGTCGCATCTGTTCAGAATGCCGAACGCAGTTCCAGCCGTCGGACGAACTGCTGATGGAACTCCAGCTGCCGCTGAACACGGCCCGCAAATACAAGTTCTACTACGGCAAAGGCTGCGCCCGCTGCAATAACTCCGGTTACAAAGGCCGTATCGGCATCTACGAGCTGATGATGATGTCTGACGAAATCCGTGACGGGATCGCCGCAGAGTCATCCGCTGACGATCTCCGCAATATTGCCCGTCAGCAGGGCATGACAACGCTCCGTGAATCCGGACTCAAGCTCATCTTTGATGGACTCACCACCATCGACGAAGTCGTCCGTGAAACCGTGATTGAGGATGTGGAGTAAGCCGGGCGGCGAACGGGCAATTGAAACACGGATTTCCCCGTTTGGAGGCACGCGGTAGAATGTGGCGAATGATCTTTTCCGCATCCCAGCCTCCCCTGAAATCCCGCTTTCGTTCATGACCAGTCGCAGCGGCAATGAATCTACTGACGGTTCGCAGGCACCCGCTGCGGGGCCGCTGCGGCATGCCTCCGACCTGGCGGTTGGCTTCGTGCTTGCAGTGCTGCTGCTGAGAACCTTCGTGCTCGAAGGCTACCTGATTTCCACCGGCTCGATGGCTCCACAACTCTGTGGATTCCATCGGCGGATTGAGTGTCCCTCCTGCGGACTGGTGTTTCCCTTCGGTGTCGCCTTTGACTCCTCGGTGGAGGGGGACGGGGGAGGTATCCGCGAGCCTCAGGGATTGCGGAGGCTGGCGGTCTGTCCCAATTGCAGTCAGAGCAGCATTGATGTTCGGGAAGTGCCGAACAGTCACGGCGACCAGCTGCTTGTGTTGAAGCATTTGTATGATCTTCGGCCACCTGATCGGTGGGAGACCGTGGTTTTCCGGAATCCGTCATCTCCAGGGGAGTCCTACGTCAAACGGGTGACCGGGCTTCCCGGTGAACGACTGAGGCTGGTGAACGGGGACGTTTACATCAATGGTCGCCTGGCAGTGAAACCATGGCGGCAGCAGCTGGAGATGCGGATACCGGTCACCGATCTGAATCATCTTCCAGAGTCCTCCCCATATCAGCTCCCGTGGGAACTGGACAGTGGCTGGGACTATTCCCGCGGACGCATTCTGGGAGGTAACGTTGAGCCGTCGTGGGTGCGATTTCGTTATTGGCGGTGGCAGGGCGGTCGGCACCCTGTGTCCACTCCGCTGCTTCGTGAAGCGGCGTCGGCCGACTGGGCCGCATTTCAGCAGCGGGAAGCGGAGCTCCCTGTGGTCCTTTCTTCGCGTGTTCGCTATGACGCCGATCGGCAGTTGCTGGAGTGTACCGGCGTTCTGCCTGCTGAAGTTCAGCAGCTGCTCCTGCAGGACAGTCGGAAGGAAGAATTCCGTTCGGCGGTTTTCCGTCTGGCAGCGCTGTCTCATCTGGCTCCGGTCACGGACCGCTACGGCTACAATTCGATGGTGTCTTCTCCGGAATACGTCGTCAGTGATTTGATGCTGGACGCGCGAATTTCGTGGTCTGAGGTTCCTCGGAGCATTGACGTTCGTGTGCCGGTCGGTTCTGCGATGTATGGGCTGCGGATTGATCCATCGGCCGGTCGGGCATTGCTGGTCGATCTGGACCGCGAAACTCTGGTGGCCGAAGAGCCACTGCCGAAATCCGTGTTGAGCAGTTCGTCGCTGCAACTGCAGGTATCGAATTTCGACCGTCATCTGGCCGCGGCGATTAACGGAGTGGTGTTGTGGGAGCGGATCCCGGCGGTGAATGCCGGCAGCGTTCCCGACGTGATTGAAGTGTCTGCGACAACTGCCCCGGGCGACCGTCCCGACCCCGAGAAGGCGCTGGAAGTCAGTCTGCGAACGGAGCAGCAGCGGCGCTGGGCTCTGGGGACTTCTTCGGGAGAGGTGGTGATTGAGCAGTTGCGGATGTACCGCGATGTCTTCTACACACCTCCGCGGGGGCGTCCGGGAGAATCACGTCAGGCCGAATATGAAGTGGCGGCAGATTCCTATTTCGTGCAGGGCGACAATAGTCCGGTTTCCTCCGACAGCCGCGTCTGGCTGGATTCCTGCGTGCCGCACGCGCTGCTGGTTGGTAAACCCTTTCTCGTGCATCTGCCTTCCCACCCCGCTATACTCCGCGTTGCCGGTTTTCAGTGTCCCATTCGAGTTCCGGACTGGCCCAGAATTCGCCGCATTCACTGATCCTCCTGCAATCGCTCCCAACAGTCCCCGAAAGACTCAGCCATGGCCAACAGTCCCGCTCGTGAAGAGGGTGCTCGCGATACCGTCGAAGCGGTGGTGATCGCTTTCATCCTTGCTTTTGTCTTCAAGACATTCGAGGCGGAGGCCTTTGTGATTCCCACCGGTTCGATGGCCCCGACACTTTACGGGCGCCACAAGGAAGCCACGTGTGGTGGCTGCGGACTTTCTTACACCATCGGTGCCAGCCAGGAGATCGACCAGGACTCCGGACAGCTCCTTCAAAACGGTCGCATCGAGACATCCAGGTGCCCCGGCTGCCGCTTCAGGAACTCCGTTCTTGACGCCCCTGTCTTCAACGGAGACCGGATTGTCGTCAACAAACAGGTCTCCAGATACAGACGCTTCGACGTGGTGGTCTTCAAGAACCCGGAAGAGCCGCATGTCAATTACATCAAGCGTCTGATTGGACTTCCGGGCGAGACCATTCGGATTCGCCAGGGCGACATTCACGCTCGTCGGTCTGAAGTGGAGCCATGGAAAATTCAGCATCGAGAAGACCTCAGCAAACAGCGTGATGTGCAGATCCTGGTTTACGACGATCGCTATCCTCCACTGCCGATCATTCAGGCCGGCGGAGAAGAACGCTGGGCACCCGCAATCTTTCGGCCGAGTGATCGTGACATTGCCGGTTGGCCCGGAGTGGAAAATGCATGGACAGCCGATCGCGACAACCGGGTCTACACTGTCGATGCTCCGACCGGCCCGGCTCAGTGGCTGCGCTATCGACATCTGATTCCCAATGAGCTGCAGTGGGCGGCGGCCAGCGATGAAGAGCCGCTTGAATCGCCGCTGCTCCCGCAACTTGTTACGGATTTCTGCGGCTTCAACAGTGACAACAGCGAACAGGAACTCTACTGGATCAGCGATCTGACGCTGGATTTCACCGTCGATATTCAGGAAATCCGTAAGAACGCTCTGCTCACCATTGAACTTGAAGAAGGTATTCGCAGCGTCCGCTGCGAGATCCAGCCGCAGTCCGGCAACGTTGTACTCTCAGCGATCACACACGCCGAACCCGGTCAGCCGGAACCTGCGCCCGTCATCGTCGCCTCCGGCACTTGCGCGCTCAGCGAAACCGGCGAATACGACATTTCCTTCGCAAGCGTCGATGATCAGCTCACACTCTGCATCGACGGCTCACCCGTCGAACTGAAAACGCAGCGCGAACTGGAGACACCCGAAATTAATCTTCCCACCGACCGGGACATGGCTCCGGCCGGGATTGCTGCAGGTGGCCTCATGGCGACCGTGTCAAACCTTGTGATCAAACGCGATATTTACTATCGCAACGACATCATCGTCTTTGACCCTGCCAGTGGCACCACTGCCGATCCGTGGCAGAAGAATTACGGCGATGCCTATTCGGCCGTTCTCGTCAACGAAGTCACGGCCCCCCATCAGCTCGGCGGCAGCATCCGGTCGCCTGACACGTGGGGCCAGCTGTACTCCGAAATGCTGCTGCAACAGCAGGAGCGACACGGATCGCAGCTCGAATTTCGCCTTGCCAGCGACGAATACCTGATGCTCGGAGACAATTCACCAGCCAGCAAGGACGGGCGTTTGTTTGACTATTACAGTCGTCCGCAGCGCGGCATTTTCAGCAGCCGTTACGCCGTGCGGGAAGCGGACCTCGTCGGCGAAGCCATGTTTATCTTCTGGCCCCACGGAGTGCCCTTTCTCAACGGTGGCCGCGGCTATTCCGTGATGGGACACAAAGGCGATCGCTCCTACCCGCTCTACTCCTTCCCCTTCTACCCCAACTTCACCCGCATGAAGCTCATTCGCTGACGCGCCGATGCCTGAAACGCCCGCAAATCCCCCACGCGATGTTCGCATGCGCGGGTTCCAGACTCGCACTCCCGTCACAACAGCCCTGCAGTGGCTGGACACAGCCATCGATCACTGGCTCGCCAACCGAAACCGCCAGCCGAACGCACCTGAAGTGCTGCCACTGCACCAATGCTGCGGTCGCGTGCTGGCTCAGGACCTTGTCAGTGACATTGCCGTGCCCGGCTTTGAACGGGCGATGATGGATGGCTATGCCGTTCGCTCAGAGGATCTTGCTGCTGTTTCCGCAGATCATTCAGTTCGGCTGCACGTGATTGGCGAGAGTCTTCCTGGTCGACCATTCTCCGGGGGCGTCGCCAACGGCGCAGCCCTGCGAATCATGACTGGTGCTCCATTCCCAGCCGGCGCCAATGCGGTGGTCCCTGTGGAACTCACACAGCAAACGGCAGACGGCCACATCCTGATTCTCGCTAAAGTCCCGCCGGGTAAACACGTCGGAAGAGTGGGTGAAGACATCCGCAGCGGGGAACGATTGCTGGCAGCCGGACGGAAACTGCGTCCACAGGACGTTGCCGCAGCCTCTTCGATCGGCGTTCGTATGCTTTCCGTGTTTCAGCGTCCGCGAGTGCGAATCGTGCTGACGGGGAGCGAACTGTTACCGGCCGGGTCTGTACCCACCGGATACCAGATCACGGACTCGAACGGACCGCTCCTGCAGTCAATTGTGCTCCGCGATGCCGGGCTGCAGATTCCTGTGGAACATATCGGCGACGATGCTGATCGACTGCGGCGAGTGCTTGCGGAACCAACAGACGTTCTGCTGGTCTCCGGGGGTTCAAGCGTCGGCCAGGAAGACTTCGCCCCAAGGGTGCTGGCGGAGCACGGTGAGCTGGCGATACACGGGCTGGCCCTGCGTCCGGCAGCTCCCACGGGACTGGGCCGCTGCGGTTCGTCGCTCGTGTTTCTGCTCCCAGGCAACCCCGTCTCCTGCCTCTGTGCCGGAGATTTATTTGCTGGCCGGGCGCTGCGAAGGATGCAGGGTGGCAGTGGCGTTCTGCCCTATCCCCGGCAGACGCTGACACTGGGTGCAGCGGTGACTTCCGCGGCAGGTCGGCTGGATTATGTGCGAGTGTGTCGCGAGGGAGATCGGGTTTTTCCGTTGGCAGCGAGTGGTGCAGCGATGCTGGGCGCGGCGGTGCGAGCTGACGGTTTCGTGTGGATTGCGGAGCCTCATGAACGGTGTGAGGTGGGTGATGAAGTGGAGTATTTCGCCTACGATTCCTGATAATCGCAGTTTCACGATGGATTTTTCTTGACTGGCATTCCCCCGCACAAATTCCCCGCATCCGGCAGGTGTTTTCGGTGTGCCAGTTGTTCCCGTTCTCCGGAAGCAGCCGGTTTTTTCGCGGGAATTTCCCGTCTCTGACAGTGGCTTCTTATGATTTTGGCGGGTGCACCCCGGAAAATCGGGGCTGAGTTCCTTGCCGGCGACGGTTGACCGCAGTGTGTGGCAACGTGTTTGGCTGGCTTTTTCTGATTCAATCAACGAGTGCAGGCCGTGTATCGCGTATTGATCACCGACAGCCTTTCAAAGGCAGGGTTAAGGATTCTTGAGCAGACCGAAGGCATCGAAGTTGTTCAGCGGAGTGGCTTAACGCCGCAGCAGGTTCGCGAGGAGTTGCAGTCTGCGGACGCGATCATCATCCGCAGCGGCACCACGCTCACCCCTGAAATCCTTGACGGCCAGCAGCGGCTCAAGTGCATCGCGCGTGCCGGTGTGGGTGTGGACAACATCAACCTCGACGCAGCAACTCGCGCCGGCGTGCTCGTCATGAACACGCCCAGCGGCAACACGATCAGCACGGCCGAACATACGTTCGCGATGATGCTGGCGTTGTCGCGCAACATCGGCCCTGCACACGCATCAATGAAGGCGGGCAAGTGGGACCGCAAGTCCTTTCAGGGCTCACAGCTGGCCGGCAAAACGCTGGCAGTGATCGGACTTGGCCGGATTGGTCTCAGCGTCGCAGTGCGGGCTGTGGCCTTTGAAATGAATGTACTGGGGTACGACCCGCTGATATCCGAAGAGAAGTGCCGCGAGTATGGCATCCGGCTGTTTCGTGATGTTGATGAGATCATCGCACATTGCGATTACCTGACGGTGCACACTCCGCTGACGGACGAAACGCGTGGCATCATCAACGCGGCACGGATGGCCCGCATGAAGCGGGGAGTGCGACTCATCAACTGCGCCCGTGGCGGCATCATCGACGAAACCGCGCTCGCTGACGCGCTCGATTCCGGCCATGTCGCCGGAGCCGCTCTGGACGTCTTCACCGAAGAACCGCCAAAAGATCGACGGCTTGCCGATCACCCCAAAGTGCTCGCCACCCCACACCTCGGCGCTTCCACCGAAGAAGCTCAGGAAATGGTCTCGATCGAGGCCGCCGAACTGGTCGTTGCATATCTCAAACGCAGCGAAATCCGCTGCGCAGTCAACATGGCTCCGGTCTCCGCAGCCGAAATGAATGAACTCCGCAGCTACCTCGACCTTTGCTATCGTCTGGGACTGCTGTCCGCGCAGATGATCCGCGGTCAGGGACTGCGTTCAGCAGAAATCATCTACCGCGGCGAAGCATCCTCTCGCAAAACCCGAATTCTCACCAATGCCTTCACCGCCGGACTCCTCGAAGCCTCGCTCGATGAATCCGTCAATGTCATCAACGCCACCTCCGTCGCTCAGGCACGCGGTATTCACATCCGCGAAACACTCACAGGTGACTGCGAAAACTTCGCCTCCATGGTCTCCGTCGCCGTCCAGACCGATCACGGGCGTTTTGAAGCCTCCGGAACTATTTTCGGCAACCAGTTTATGCGACTGGTACGCCTGAATGAGTTCCACTTCGAGTCCTACCTCGACGGACTCATGTTCATCTACCGTCATCGTGACATCCCCGGACTCATCGGCTACATGGGCACAATCTTTGGCGAACACAAGGTCAACATCGCTCAAATGTCACTCGGAAGACGCGTTGAACGCCCCGGCGGAAACTCAGTGGCCGTCCTGAATCTCGACAGCGAACCGCCAGCAGACGCAATTCAGAAAGTCCGAGCCCACGAGGACGTGACCGGTGTGGATATCGTCCGCCTGCCCCCCGCAGGCGCCCCACTCCCCTGGCTGACGGCCGCTCACTGACGTTCCCGACGCAGATTTTCTTCAGTTCCACGCATCTGCCAGCGTCTGCCATTGCAGCGCCCGACCAATGATGGCGTCGGCGACGTTGGAAGGCCGAATCCCCAGCTCCGATGACAACGACGCGGGAATCCCCCGAACGGCCGCAGAAATTTGCTGGATCCCGGCGGCAGTCGGCTGTTCGAGCAGCAGCGAACAGACGGGTGAGCCCGCCGGGACTTCAGCACCTGCACCGGGATGGTCGGCAATCCAAACCGCCTGACTCCTCAGCAGTTCCTCTGCAGGAATGTCCGGGAAGCTGATCCGTTCACGGGTCCAGATGATCAGCTGGGCTCGTTTGGGGAGCGACGCCGGGGACATCCGGGAAAGGGCGCCCGGCCGCAGGCTGCAGCTCACCGCATTCCAGCACCCCGGAACTTCATAGATCCAGTGCGACGCCGGAATTCGCGGGTTGATCTCCAGCAGCCAGCAGATGTCGGAGGTCAGCAGCAGATCGACACCAAAGATTCCGCTGGGCTCACCGCATTGCTGCAGCAACGCCACCAGCACGCCACGCAGTGCGGTCGCTAATCGCGGTGGAATTTCGAGTGGTCCGAGGTTGCCGCAGAAGCGAAACTCTTCTGCGTGCAGCTCTGGCAAGCCACAAAACTGCAGCGACATACCAACGATCTCAACAGCCCCGCCATCACAGGCAACAACCACGGAGCAGGGCAGACCGTCAAGTTCCTGCTGGAAACAGCCTCGCGATGTCCAGGCAGAAGCAGCCAGCTGCCTCCGCAGATCCTCAGTCAGCCTCTGCACGCCCAGTCCCCCGGAAGTGCCCGCCGGCTTCCATAACCAGCGTCCGGCGGGAGGAACAGCGCCCAGCACAGACGGAGGAAACCGGACCTCCGGTGTACCAGAATGTGACAGGAATTCCATGAGTGTTGCCGGATCCCGCAGTTTGGCAACGACATCGAGGGGCAGGCCAAGCAGCGGGCGGGCCGAGGCGATGTGATGGAGCAGTTCGAGGTGGTTTTCAAGTCCGCCAGCCCAGAGCAGCGGGACGTCGGGGGGGACTGCAGTGAGCAGCCCCGGCAGGTCAGTGAACGCGTCGAGCTGCCCCAGATACGTGCCGCCGCTGCGGTCCAGCAGTTCCCTCAGATCCTCGTCTCCGAAAAAGTCGGTACACAGTACCCGACACTCGGCCGCCACGGCGGCTGCCGCAAGCGAACGGGCGGAGGCAGCAGCGATGATCAGTGGCCGCGGAGTTTGACTGTGCGCCGAGCGCGCCTGTTTCCGGGTGGTTGGCAGGGGGTGTGGCATCAGAGTTGAACCAGCCCTCGACAGCATTCTTCTGCAGGACCTTCCAGCTGGACTGTTCCATCGGCCTTGAGAGAGACAATCAGCGGTCCTCCGGTCATCTGCACGTGGACTGGCAGCGTGGGGTCGAACAGTCCGGCAGCGGCGCCTGCCAGAGCGACGGCGATAGCTCCGGAGCCGCAGGCAAGCGTTTCCCCCGAGCCGCGTTCCCAGACTCGCACACGCACTGAATTGCCGTGCAGCGGTTCCGCGAATTCCACGTTGGTGCGATTGGGGAAGGCGGAGTGACTCTCAATGGCTGGTCCAAGGCGTTCCACCAGGATCGCGGAGAGTTTTTGGATGAAGAGCACCAGATGCGGGTTTCCGGGGTCTGCTTTGAGCGGCGTGTGGAGCAGGCCTGGAATTTCGACATCTGCAAGTTCAACACTGGCCGCAAAGCCTGCGGGGGAAGGCAGATGCGGTGCAAGAATCTTCGGGGGTGCGAGAGCAATGCGGACGATGCCGTTGATGCGTGGCTGCGAATCCAGTTGGAGCACTTCGGCAGTGATGTGCCGTCCGTGCATTTCGATGGTCATGCGGGCCGGGGCGAGCTGGCTGTGGTGGAGCCAGAGCGCCATGCAGCGGAGCGCATTTCCACAAAGGGATCCTTCGCTGCCGTCGGAATTGAACATTCGCATGCGTGCGTGGCAGCCCGGTTCGCTGGGCGGCAGCATGAGTACCAGTCCATCGCCACCGACAGAGCGATGACGGTCGCTGAGTCGGTGGGCGAGTTCTTCAGGGCAGGGCGGAACGGACTGGCTGAAGGCATCGATGAACACGTAGTCATTGCCACAGCCATGCATGCGAATCCAGCCGAGCGCCGACATCTGTGGCCACCTGTTATTCGAGTTCGTCGGAGGCGGTGGTTTGTTCGCTGAGCGTCCAGCGGAGGTAGGCTTCGAGGAAGCCGTCGAGTTCTCCGTCGAGCACCAGTGAAGGATTGCCGGCTTTGAGCCCGCTGCGAACGTCTTTTACGAACTGATCGGGATAGAGCACGTAGTTGCGGACCGTGAGTCCTCCGAAGCCGATTTTGGACTTTTCACCGTGGCGAGCAGCCACTTCCGCTTCGCGTTTGTCCAGCTCGATCTGGTAGAGTTTGGCGACCAGCATCTTCCGCGCCGTCGCGCGATTCTGATGCTGACTGCGTTCGTTCTGGCAGGCTGCCACAACGCCCGTGGGTATGTGAGTCAGTCGCACGGCCGATTCCGTTTTGTTGACCTTCTGACCACCAGCACCGCCAGACCGATACTTGTCCTCGCGAACGTCCTTTTCCCAATTGACGTCAATCTCGAATTCGTCATCGACCTCGGGAACAACATCGACACCCGCAAACGATGTGTGCCGGCGCCCGGCCGAGTCGAACGGGCTGATGCGAATCAGCCGGTGATTGCCAGTTTCCCCGCGAAGGTAACCGTACACGTAGTCGCCACGGATGAGCAGAGTGGCGTTGCGAATACCGGCCTCCTCGGCTGGTGAAATGTCCACTTCTTCCACCTGAAAACCGCGGCGTTCACCCCAGCGAATGTACATTCGCATGAGCATTTCTGCCCAGTCGGCGGAGTCGGTGCCACCTTCGCCTGCCTGAACCGTGACGTAGGCTGCGCAGGAGTCTTCCGGGCGGGACATGGTCGTCTGCAGTTCCACGCGATCAACTTCGGCCGTGAGCGTTTCTGCGGCGGCACGAAGTTCGGCGAGTGAGTCAGGGGAACCGCCTTCGTCGGCGAATTCCATCAGCACCTGCAGATCGTCCGCGTCGGAAGCCAGCTTACGCAGCGGTTCTGCGAGGTTCTTCAGACGACGAAGTTCGTCCATCACAGTCCGGGCCCTCTGCTGGTCATTCCAGAAGTCCGTCGCTGTCATTCGGTCGTTGATCTCGGCAATGCGAGCAGTCTTGCCAGCGAGGTCAAAGACAGTCCTTCAGATGAACGACACGGCGGATGAGATCGTGACAGTGGCTGCGAAATTCGGGATCCATGGAAGCTTTCAAACGACGAATTTTGAACTCGGGGGATGAGCTGGCAGGCGGGAGCCGACCAGCGGAATGCGAGAATGTACGTGGCGGCCGTTGCTGCAACAATTCTCAGACACGGAGGAATCGAATACGGATCGCGAAAATCCTGAAATCGGCAGCAGCTCAGCGGCGCGGGTTGCGGATTTCTGCGAGGATTTTCTGTTCCAGAAGCGGGTCACGACCCACCGGGATCCACCTCGATGGACCGGTTTGACCAACAACCTGGCTGAGATCACGATTGAGCGGCTGAGATTCCGAGAATGTCGCTCCGCCCTCGTAGTTGGCTGCCAGCCCAGGCACGTCCTCGATCTCCTTGTCCACTCGCACAGAAAGCACCAGAGTGCTGTCGGCAGAACTCTGCAACAGCACAATCACACGGCGACGAATGGACTGCAGAGTACTTTCGAGACGATTGGAGATGCCGACGGAATCCCCGTGCCAGGGCTCCAGCACCCCCGAACCCCCGCGCCACGTGGTTTCAATCACCCCCTCCAGCTTGCTTTCCCGGGCAATCTGGAAGTGGTTGCTGTTCAGCACCCGCACGGAACGCTCCCACCACGCATCCCGCTGTGATTCATTCAGACGAATCCCGGGACTGGCCGCAGTGGGTGAGGCCAGTGGCGGTGAAGTACAACCACAGATCGACGCCAGAAGGCAAACGAAGACCAGCAGTGAGTTGCGCGGGGATGATCCAGCGTACCGCACCAGATTGGCTCCGGAAGAGACAGGGGACTAAAAACGTGCCACGTAGCTGCACCTCCCTGAAGTCTCGCACGCCTGTCAAAATCTCTCAATG
The DNA here is from genome assembly GCA_046074645.1 of Planctomycetaceae bacterium. GTDB lineage: Bacteria > Planctomycetota > Planctomycetia > Planctomycetales > Planctomycetaceae > SXXK01. Next base: position 25,716 of record JBJTOP010000323.1, read on the forward strand.
CGAATATCCACCCAACACGGCTGCAGAATCGCGTTAAACCAACTCCCATCCTCACCAAAACGCCCTTTTACCCCCGAATTCCAGACGGATCTTTGCATTTTCTTGTGGATGATCGGATGGGAAGAGAGCGGGAACCTTGACCGTCACCCACGACCGCGGATAATTCGGCCCGGTTTTTGCTCCAGCTCCTCGGCCCCTGCCTCCTGCTCCCAAATAGAACGCAGAAAATGAAGCCTGAAGAAATCGAGGAATTCCGGACCATGCTCAAGCTGCTCCGGGCACGGCTCCGTGGCGACGTGGAACAAATCCGCGAAGAAGCCCTCTCCGGTTCCGAATCCGGCAACGAACAACGGTCTTCCAACCACATGGCCGAAATGGGCTCCGACGCCTGGGATCTCGAATTCGCACTCCAGCTGGTCGAAAGCGATCAGAACGTGCTCGACGAAATCGCCCACGCCATGAAAAAGCTCGATAACGGCACCTTCGGCCTGTGCGAGCAGTGCATCACGCAGGGTAAGGGAGACGCCAAAGCTCGCATCGCCCGCGTTCGACTTCAGGCAATCCCCTACGCTCGAAACTGCATCGACTGCGAACGGGAAAAGGAAAAACGGCGCTGATGCCCTCCTACCCCCGAAATCGACTCCCCACCTACCTGCTGCTGACAGCCGTCTGCACACTGCTCGACCTCGGCAGCAAAACCTGGGTCTTCAACAGTATGGGTGGAGCGTTTGAAACGACAGGATGGCTCATCGACACGACATGGCTTCGATTTGAGCTTCACACCAGCCTCAACAAAGGAGCGTTATGGGGCATGGGTCAGGGACTGGCCCTGTGGTTTGCAGCCATCAGCGTCCTCGCGTTTGCCGCCATCAACTACTGGCTGTTTCTCCGCGGTGCTGCCCGCAGCCTCTGGCTCACCACAGCCCTCGCACTCGTCTCCGGAGGTACTCTCGGAAACCTCTATGATCGACTCGGACTGCACGGCGTCCCGTTTCCCGGAGAACCCGGAGTCGCTCGCGCCGTGCGCGACTTCCTGCACTTTCAGTTCGGACCGCTCGACTGGGCCACATTCAACATCGCCGACTGCCTGCTTGTCATCGGCTCCATCATGCTGCTGCTGCAGTCCAGCCGCAGCGAAGACCCGCCAGCAACCGACACACCCCAAACTGCCACCGCCCCATGATCCCCGTGTACTGACAGAACTGTCTCAGCAGGAAACAAAGCTCGCAAGCGGCCCGAGTGGCGGATTTCCTGGTACGTGGGGCGGCAGGGAGTTCTATGGCGATATCAAACGAATACGGTCCATGCCTGTAGAGCACACAGCTAAAAGGCAAAGCCACCCCAGCCGCTTCTGAAACCAGTGCGAGGGCCTTCTGCATATGTATCTTTCCCGTCCGGCTGCCATGAGCACCGAACCCTTCGACCACGGCAAGCATCTACGAGTGCTGCTGGAAATTCATGAGTGAACAGCCCTTGAATGCCCCAAAAGTGCCTGAACATGTCGGCGAATCGTTGCACCTGCAGTGACAATCCCAGCTGCTCGATATGCTGCCCGAAGTCGGGTCCGCGCGGAGACATCAGCCGATAGTGATACATCGGGAACAGTTCTAGTGAGCGGTCGCCGGAGGGCTGCCAGAACCCGACGGCTGCAATGACGATGTCTCGACATTCTCACGTAGCCACCAGTCGCTTCATGAATCATCTGTTCGATACCATCGTAGCAGTAAGTGCTGTAATCGATGCCGCAGATGGAGGCGATTGTGCGGAAGAGCGTGGATTCGAGAAGACGGACTGCACCGCCCCTGAGGCAGGCGACAAATTCAGTTGTAGTGAGTCGCCGAGTACCAGAAGCACGGGAGCTGGCATAACTCAAATTTCGAAAGCGTCCGAGAACTCCATCCCCGCCACCGTCTACATTCAGAACGCCGTTGTCGTCCTGTTTCCGGATCCTGCCTGACGTGGTGGTCCCTGAGCGGGTTGCACCCGTTGTGCCGCGACTGACTGCGGCAGCCAATCGTCTTTCCGCAGGCTCCACGCCCACCAGCAGCCTTGGGCACCCAGCGAAACCTGTAGATGGCCTTCTGAAGCTCTGCTGGCTGGCCCCCACATCCCTCTGAACATCGCACCCAAAATCCCCAACATACGCTGAGAACGCCGTCGATCAGCATTTGCGGGAAGTAGACTGGCGAAGCTGACGGCACGGCTGGCGACGAGTGGCCGAGGGTCGCGAACACTTGCCTCTCCGAAGGCTGCCATCGGCAGCCACTCTTCGATCAGGAATCAGCGTTGCTGGTTGGGGCTGTTGCTGGGGTGATTCATTGTGGGCCTGAGTTGGCTGGGATTGGGAGTGTCGGGCGACTGATCATGGTTGCTGCCACGAGGTTTCTGATGGGGTGCGTCTGGCCCGCGATCGTCACCAATTCTTCAGAGTCGAGGGCTTCAATGACCTGGTCGCGGAGTTGTTCTTCAAAGACAAACTTCTGGGATTGGCTGGATTCGCCAATCTCCCGGAGCTCAAAGCTCATGCGATCCCGGTCCACTTCCCGAATGCGTCCGGTCAGCTGGACGATGGCGGGTTCGGATTTGGATTTGCGAAGTGCTTCCGTGACGCGGGCGCGTGAGGAGTGTTCGAGTTCCGGGCGGAGCATGGTTCCCGGAGCCGGTCGGCAGTCCGCCGGGATGTCCTGAAATGCCACTTTGAGGCACTGCAGGATCTGTTCGTCGTGGGAGATGTCTCAGAGCCAGCAGCGTGGCTGGTCGAGCGCCTGTGCGACCGGGAGTTCACCGCTTTCGAGGGCTTTGACGATCGTCTCTGAAGTTGGGACCACGATGAAGCGGTTGAATTGTTCATCCGCAGCGGACCAGCAGGCAAGGCACAGGTCCTGTTCCCGATCGCGCACGGTGAATATTTTGGGACCGTCGTATTCGTAGAGGATGCGATCGGGGGAGAAGGACCCCAGATAGTCGTTGGAAAGTTGACAACCGGAGATTTGCCACATCGTTCAAAGCTCCTCATTGACGATTGTGAAAAGAGCGGACCGGTTGACCTCGTGGTACGGCCACCAGCTGGTGTGGTCCGGAACTTTCCCGGGGGTCAGTTTTGTTTGACCGTGATGGGTTTCAAGGTGTGCAGAGGCGATCCAGCGTCCCAGCTGGGGAAACAGCCGTCGCTGGTGCTGTGCGTCGGCAAGCTGCCGCAGGACAGAGAGCCCGGAGCGCAGGCAGGCGGGGGCTCTGGGGGTTTACGGGTTCTGCGTGCGATTGAAAATCGAGGTCGCTGGCCGGGGAGTGGTGAACGAGACGGTAGACCGGACCGGAAGCCGCGGTGGCGTCAGCGGGCGGACAGTCAGGGGGAAAATCGGGGGAAAATTGTTGGGACATGTGCTGTTGTGGTGGGTGATGCCTTAGAGTCGGGTGCAGACGGCGCGGAGCAGATCCTTCATGCCGCGGGTGGGGAAGCTGTGTCGAAAGAACGTGGCGGCGTCAGCGTATTCCCGTGGAGCCGTGTTGTTGACAACCTGAGCCAGGTCTGCGGCGAACTGCTCATCCCTTGTCGTGCCGTTTTCGACGTCAGCGCAAGGTTTGCAGGACTGGAAGATGGATTGCATTGCAGAACAGGCGTGTTGCGGGAAGAGAGAAGGCGGAATCCACAGCACTGGGGGAAGGCTAGTGAATTCCGACCGAGAGAACCAACGAAGCGGGGATGATGTTGGTTGTGGCTGGACGACCTTGTGTCGAGGTTGGCGGGCTGAAACGGCGGGATTATTGGAAATGCGAATTGGTGGGTGGGGGTGCAGAAGTCTTCGGAAAGAATTGGTGTATCGACTCCAGCCCGGTATGTCCCTCCAAGGTCATTCCCACAAGAGATCATCTGTCCACCAATTGGCTTCCAACGGCCGAAAACAGTGGGAACATCCTGACGTACGACAAAAATGACGTACGATCATTCCGTCGTACAAAAAATCTTTCGGCGCAGGGAAGTTCCATGGCAACTCAGATTGACCCCCCAAATGTGATCGGCAGGGACCTGCTCATTGCGCAGATCTGGAATACAAGGACCACGGTGCCTGGCAGTCGGGGTTAGTGCTTTTCAGCTGCTGATGTGTGATCGTGCAGAATCAGCCAGCGATCGTCTTTGCGGGACATGAGCAGGGTGAACAGTCCGGTATCGTTGCCGACAGAGGGATCTCGCTTGAGCACGTAGCGTCCAAAAACTTCC
>JBJTOP010000324.1:0-18047 GCA_046074645.1 Planctomycetaceae bacterium
CGAGTAAACGGGTGCCACGCACCTTCAGGCCGGATTTGCAGTGTTTTTATTCACCGCAAGCACTTCTGGGACCACACTTGTGCCACGTCTCAGGAGACCCGTTCGCCGCCGCAAACACCCCTGCCGAGCCGCGACCGTCAGGGAGCGGAAACACCACCATGACGGCCCGGCCGTAACTCCCGAGGTGCATGGCACCTGAACGGTCGTGGCACCCGCCGGGATGTTATGGGACAGATGGGACAAATGGGACCGATGAATGAGGGCGGGGAGGCCTCAAAGGGGGCCAAAAGGGGCCGGCCCAAAGGCGCCATGCACCGTCCCCGCGGCGTGCGGTCGATGTCAATCGGCCGGTAACGTCCCTGCCACCGCCAGCGTGCGCCACGACAACGTAATAGGTACAACAGTGCCATGCACCTGTACTCCGGAAGGCAGTGAAAAAGTGCCATGCACCTTTACGCCGGATTTGCAGTGTTTTTATTCACCGCAAGCACTTCTGGGACCACACTTGTACCACGTCTCAGAAGACCTGCTCGCCGCCGCAAACACCCCTGCCGAGCCGCGACCGTCAGGGAGCGGAAACACCACCACAACACCCGGCCGTAACTCCCAAGGTGCATGGCGTAACTCACAAGGTGCATGGCACCGGAACGGTCGTTCAGAAGGATGCTGGATTCACAGTGTCCTGGAAGTGTTGGCGAGGGGACTGGCAGTGTTCTTTGACCCCTCACCCCCGTCCCCTTTCTCCTCGAAGGGGAGAGGGGGGATTGTGGCTGATTTTCGCCCGGATAGAGAGAACTTCAACGCCATTGGGCTGCCGCCCGACCGCTAATAATACAGGTGCATGGCACTTTTGTGTGAGTCCCGTCTGACGACTGCATCCAACTGCTTCCGCATCTGCAGAAAGAGCCCCACAAGGTCATCATGGCTCAGGTTGTGCAATGGAGTTCGATCCATCCACAAACTCTACAAAAAACTAAACATTTCCTGTCATCACCAATTTTCGAACAACAGACAGCTGCGCCAGCACTAACCCGGTAGGAATGCGATGGCAATGAGAATCAGTGCTGCGATCAAGGCGATGGCCACGATTACTTTCCATGCGGATGAGCGGCCATGCTGACTGTTGTCAGCCGGCTTTTCCGGTTTGATCTCAGGGGGGCTTTGAGTCACTTTTGCAGTTCGTTCTGCAGTGGCAACAGCAGCACTGGTGGCCCGTGGGGCGGATATCTTTCCTGATCCGGGTCCGGGTCCGGGGCTCTTCACTGGTTCAACTGTGATCTCGCGTGAATCGTCGATTGCGAAGTTGTCGGAGCCTTCTGGGAGGGGGCTGTCTGAGCGGAGCCAGTCGTTGGAATGGGTGATGGAGGATCGAGGTGCGGCCGCTTTTCGTGGGGCACTGGCGGCGCGGGCTTTGGCGAGTTTGGAGCGCAGTGTGATGAGTTCTCTGAAGTCGAACTTGACTGGCTGACGTTCGGCAAAGGGTCGGAGTGCAGCGGCGGCTTCAAGAGCGTTCTGGTAGCGTTGGGCGGGGTCTTTGGCCATCAGTTTCTGGATGACGGCTCCGACGCCCGCCGGAATTTCCGGCCGGAGTTCGCAGACATTTTTCGGTGTGCGGGTGCGATGAGCTTCCAGTTTTGCACGATTGTTTTTGTCTGGAAATGGCACGCGAGCGGTGAGAGCCACGTAGAGGCTTGCGCCGAGCGAATACAGATCGGCGCCGCGATCCACGTGGCTGCTGGCGAGCGACTGTTCGGGTGAGATGAAGTCGGGAGTGCCAAGGCAATCGTGGCCGAAGACCATTGACAGCGAGAACTCCTCGTCGGCCATCCCCTTCATCAGTGCCAGCCCGAAGTCAAGAATGCGGACTCGTCCATCAGCTTCAAGCAGAAAGTTTGCCGGCTTCAAATCGCGATGAATGATGCCTGCTTCATGCGCGGCATGCAGTGCCTCGCAGGCCTGAACACCCACATCACAGGCGGCGGCGAACGGCAGAGGTCCATGCAGAGCCACTTGTTCGTGAAGGCTGATGCCGCGCACAAGATCCATGACGAGATAGTGCACGGCGCCGGTGTTTGCCAGCCGATGCGTGTGAATGATGCCCGGGTGCTGCAGTCGCATGCCGGCCGCGGCCTCCAGCTTCAGCCGCGCGAGCATTCCGTTGTCGAGTGAATGTTCGCTGGACAGAACTTTGACGGCCACTTTGGTTTCGTGATCCGGTGATTCCGCGATGTAGACAGCCCCCATGCCACCGAATCCCAGCAGCTCGCGAATCTTATGACCGTCAATCACAAGTCCTCGATAACGACCTTCAAGGATACGTTCTGCCTGGAACGGTGTGAGGATGCGTTCCTGAATCAGGCGAGTGGCGGCAGTCTGAGCCTTTTCGTCTTTGGCCAGATCCAGCGCGTGCTGCACCCGTCGGATCTGCTCGATGTTCAGCAATCCGCTCTTTTCCAGCAGCTGAAAAAACTCACCGGCCGTCACTGGTGACTGCATGCCACTGATCGTCCCGAAACACCATCAAGACTTTTCCCATTCACCGGCCTTTCGCGGCCCGCTGGCTTGTGATGAGCCCCGCAGGGTAACATGCAGCGGGCAGCCGTCCAACCCAATCCGCCAAGTCATCCCCGAGACTGCCTCCCAAAAAATCGGCGCGAAATTTCATTGACTTTGACCGATTTCACCCCATTCCGCAAAATCTCACCCCCATGCATACCCAGCCCTTCACTCCTGGCCAGCGAATCACCCTGTTTGTCGCCGAGGGGTTCGGATTCGGTCGCACTCGATTTGCACCCGGCACCTTCGGAAGCCTGCCTGGCCTCGCAATGATGTGGGGACTGCAGGTGCTCGATGCCACTCCACTGCATTGCCTCGCACTCTGGCTGCTCTGCTTCCTGTGCGGTATTCCAATCTGTCAGCAGGCGGCCGTCCTTCGCGGAAAACATGATCCCGGCAGCGTCGTCTGGGATGAAATCACCGCCTTCCCGCTGCTGGCTGCCATTGCCAAACCCGGCTGGCAGGGTCTGCTGCTCGCGTTTGTGCTCTTCCGCATCTTCGATATCTCCAAACCGTGGCCGGTCAACCGGCTCGAAAAAATCCCGGGGGGGTCCGGAATCATGGCCGATGATCAGGCCGCTGCTGTCTGGGCCGGACTTGTGCTCTGGGTCACACAGAAATGGCTGATCTGAGACCGGATTTTCTGTATGCTGCACCGACTGCTTCGCTGTTCCCTTCACTCAGACGTGCCGGAACCATTCATGGCCATCGCTGAATTTCACAGCTGTCTCACGCCTCGCAATTCGACTGCGCTCGTTCGCTCGATTGTCGTCCTGTTCGCGCTGGCCGCGTCCGCGCGCTCGTCCGCAATCGCTCAGACACCGCAGGACCTGGATCCCGATGAGGCCATTCCCGGATTGTCGCTCCTGCTGAACTCAGGTGAAAAATCCGTTCATCGTCCTGCCATCCGTCCGCTCCTGCAGACGACAGCAGGTCAGCTTGATCCCCGACTGTCTCCAGCCGGCACATCTGAATTCTCAGGACTCCTGCTCGTTCGCAGCGCGGGACCGCATCGCTTTCATGTCCAGCTGAGTGGCGAGTGTACGCTGTTGATCGATCATCAGACAGTGCTGCAGGTTTCCGGAGAAGACCGCTTTTTCAGCAGTGAACCAGTGACGCTCAGCGGTGGCGAGCACGTGCTGCAGATTCGCTTCCGCGCGCCACCGATCGAGGGGTTTCTGCAGGTCTTCTGGTCATCGCCCGAATTCACATTGGAGCCGCTCCCCGCTGATGTGCTCAGCCACCTCCCGGAGCCTGCCACTGAAGTCGCTGCACAGCATTCTTCTGCCGGACGTTTCCTCACCGATGCGCTCCGCTGCGGAGCCTGTCACAGCGGCTGGGCGGAAGGTCCCGTTGTCCCGGCCCCCAGCCTTCAGGATGCACTCCCACAGCTGTCCGACGAACAAATCGCAGCTCGACTGCTCCCCGGCAGCCAGAACTCAGCGATGCCGCACTTCAATTTCACAGTCACAGAGGCCGCTGATGTCATTGCCTTTCTGCGTACGCTGGAAACAGCTTCAGCGGCAGGTCCGGAACTTCCCGCTGCACCCAAACTCAAGCCCGACGATGCAGACGCCGGCGAAAAACTGGTGCTCACCACCGGCTGCACGGCCTGCCACCTTGTCGATCAGGAAGTCACGGCTGCAATCGGACCGTGGGGTGGTCCGGACCTGCGTCATGGCGGCCCGCGCCGCAGCGCTGCATGGCTGATGCAATGGCTCAAAGCCCCCGAAACGCTCAATCGCCAGCATCGCATGCCCTTGTTTGAACTCACCGATGACGAACGTCGTCAAATCGTTGCCGCGCTGCTTCAGCGACAGTCAGCCGCCGCAGCGCCCGAGCAGCAGGCGACGCCAAAAGCCACTCTGCCGCAGGGTGACTCCGAACGCGGTCGATTGCTGGTCACATCCGCCGGGTGCACGGCCTGTCACACAGTCTCCGGTCTGGAAAGCCGGCCGCTGCGGCCCTTCAGGACATGGCCCGACGCTGAAAGCCGCATTCCATGTCTCGATGGAAACACGATCATCAGTCGTGGCACCGCCGATTCCCGTGCTCCACAATTCACAGTCAGCGAACTTCAGCGTCAGCAGCTTGCTGCGTGGCTTGGATCCGCTGCACGACCTCTGCCGACAGCGTCCGGCCACACTCTCGCCCAGCTCACACTCCAGCGACGTTCGTGTCTTGCCTGTCATGACCGCGACGGTGCTGCAGGACTCTCAGAAATTGCAGCGGCGCTTGAGTCGCGTCGGGACGATCTTCGCGGTCAGGCTCAGGCCCTCATTCCCCCAGAACTTACCGCTGTGGGTGATCGTCTGCGCGATGATGTCCTTGCCGAAGCTGTCAGTGGCGGCGGAGAACGCCGACTTCCCTGGCTTCTCGTGCGAATGCCGCGATTCAGGCACACAGCCGACGAACGTGATGCCCTCGTCCGGTTCCTGATCACCGAAGATCGAATCCCCGACGCTGCTGATCCCATGAGACAGGAGCTCTTCGAATACGTCAACCCGCAGCATCCCACGCTGGCCTCCCCGGAAGAACTTTATTCGGGTAACCAGCTTGCAGGTGCCGGCGGATTTCAGTGCACCGCCTGCCACAAAGCAGGGAAGTGGGAACCGCGGAATGTCGCCATGGGCACTCGCGGCTCAGACCTGATGCTCATGGGCCGCAGACTGCGTTCCCGCTATTTCCTCCGCTGGATGCACAATCCAATTCGTGTCGTGCCGGGCATCGAAATGCCACAACTTCGCAAACCGGCTGATCGCGGACTGAACGAAACACTCGCACAGCAGCTTGGCCAGCTCTGGACAGCACTCGCGGATCCCCGCTTTGTGCCACCTACAGTGATCAGCCGTTACGAACAGGTGGTGGCCGTTCCAAAGGGCGAGCGACCAAAAGTGATCCGCGATGTGTTTCTCGCGGAGGGCAGCCCTGTTGGCAGCGGCACCGCGCGAGCACTCGCAGCAGGCTTCAGTAATGGACACAATACTCTGCTGGATCTCGACAGTGGCCGACTGGTGCAGTGGACCGCCGGAGAATTCGCTCGACAACGCACCGAAGGCAAGAGCTGGTTCTGGGACCTTGCCGGAGTACCGCTGGCTGACTTTGGTCGAACGTCTGCTGATGGCGAATTTCGGCTGCTGACACCCGGCACCGATGTGCCACTCAACCCTGTTCGCGACGAATCACGCACCGCAGAACTGATCTCGATCGAAGAAACCTCCGGTCGAATTGTCCTGCGACTCCGACTGCACTATGGACTTTCAGAGACCCCTTCGTCTCAACGCGACACAACCACCACCGAATCACCCCATTCGTCCATGACAGCATGGACCCCGCGACCGGGCCTGCAGACTGCCGTTCTGCGCATCACAATCGCTGCGATCAGCGACGGGATCGAAATGGAATATTTCCCTGAATCGACACCGGAGGGCAGCGGATTGCTGTGCGGCTCCTGGGAACTGCCACGACGCAGTGACGGACAGGTGATCTCGCAACAGATTCTTGTTCAGTCTCCGACAGACTCGCTCCCCACAGAACTGTCCTCAGAATCTCCTCTGCGACTTTCACCCGGTCATCGCCTGTTCCGTCGGCTGCAGGCCCGACTGCCGGCTGTGCCATTCTCGCCGCCGGCTGTTCCGCCACTGGTAACCGAGTCCGGACCGGTCAGCTGCGTTCCGGGATTTTCCGGCGAACGATTGCCTCTGCCGACAGGGCTGATGCCAACCGGTATGGCATGGTTTGCAGATGGGCGGATGGCGATCAGCTCACTTCGTGGCGAAGTGCGAGTTCTGCGTGACAGCGATCGCGATGGACGCTATGACGCTGCGGATCTGTTCGCGGACGGACTTGCAGCGCCTTACGGAGTGCTCGTGGATGGCTCTGATGTCCTCGTCGCACACAAACCCGAAGTCCTGCGACTGAGGGACTCTGACGGTGACGGGCGTGCCGATATGAGTCAGGTGCTGGCTTCAGGCTGGGGCTTCAGCGATGACTATCACGACTGGACGTCCGGACTCACACGCGACAGCGCAGGTAATCTGTATGTGGGACTGGGGAGTGACTATTCGCAGAACAAGCGAGCGGCGGACAACGATCGCTGGAGAGGCACCATTCTGAAGATTGACCCGGCTGGCCATATCGAACCGATCGCCTTTTCCATGAGGTTTCCGATGGGGCTCGCTTTTGATTCTCGCGGACGTCTGTTCGCTACGGACAATCAGGGTGTGCAGAACACCTTCAACGAGCTGAATCATATTCAGACAGGCCGACGCTACGGAGTGCCCTCGCGATTTGATCAGCCGGATACGGAACCCGAAACGCCTGCGCTGCAGATACCGCACCCATGGACGCGCAGCGTCAACAGTCTGGGATTCTTTCCTCCGGATTATCCGCTCCCTCAGCTGCGGGGGCAGGCGATCGGTTGTGAGTATGACACGCAGTGCCTGATTCGCATGAGCTTTGATGAGGTGAATGGTGTGATTCAGGGAGCATGCTATCGGTTCAGTCGGCTGCCTGAAGACGGTGCAGAAGCAGGCCTGCAGGGCCCCATCTCGATCGCCTTCGCCCCGGATCACGCGTTGTACATCGGCAGCCTGCGGGACAGTGGCTGGCAGGGCGCACGCAACACCGGCTGCATCGAACGGCTGCTTCCCGGGGGAACCATGCCAAACGGGATTCGGGAAATTCGAGCTGTGGCTGATGGGTTTCAGGTGGAATTTTTTGCACCGTTGTCCGAAGCCACAGCGACGCAGTCGGACGACTGGGACGTGCAGTCCTTCACTCGCGTCTGGAAGGGCAGCTATGCGACTGCAGATTCCGAGCGGCGGACGGAGGTGATTTCCAGTGTACAGCGAAGTGCTGACGGACGAACGGTGTTTCTGCGCACCGGGGAGCATCGAGCCGGTTTTCTGTATGAAGTGCGACTGCAGGGGCAGAGCACTGCAGCGGACGGCGAATTCTGGCCTGCGGAAGGATTCTACTGGATGAAGCAAACGCCTCAGAAAAAACCCTGATATCGATTCCAGTCAAGCAAAATCCGCCGAAATCCGTGGCTGCCGGGTGCAGTTTTGGGACCGCAACAGGAACTCGATTTGGGCCGATCGGCATTGATCTGATAGCATTCTTCTGTGGAAATCGTACCAGTGAGTAAGTTCGGAGACCTGCAGAGGTAATTGGCTGATGTCGAAAACACAGAACAGGTTGCCGGCCGGATATCAGCTCCTGCAGCTGGCCGTGCTCGTCGCTGTCATACTGCTTTCTTTGCGGCCGTGCATCGCGGATGAAACGGCGACGCGGGATCGCCGCTATCGGCAGCTTCATGAACGTCGCGGCGCGGTTCTGACTGCACTTTCGGACAGACTTGAAAAGCTGACTGCCTGGTGTGAATCAAGACAGCTGGAAGAACCTGCCGCCACCACGGCTGCGTTGCAGGAACAGCTGCGACAGCCTGAATTGCTCCCGGAACCCTCACCTCTTGTCATGCCGGAACTGCCGGAGCCGGTGACGGACGAACAATCGTGGCAGGCTCAGCTGCTGTCTGCCAGAAAGGAATCAGCTGGTGAACTGTACACGCTGGCGCGCGCTGCTCTGCGGGCTGGCTTTCCTTCGCTCGCCTTCTCGCTCATCGGTGACGTGGTTCGCCTTGATCCCAACCACAAATTTGCCCGAGGAGTGCTTGGATATCAGCTGTTCATTGACCCTGAACGGCGAACGGAAAGCGGGTATGCGGGTGAATGGATCTCGCCCTTCGAGAAACAGATGCGGAGTGGAAGAAATTCACAGGTGCGGCATCCGCAGTTTGGCTGGATTCCGGTGGCCAATGTGACGCGTTATGAGCAGGGCCTGAGACCATGGAAAGGTGACTGGATCAGTGCTGAACGAGAAGCCGAGTTTCGCCGTGATTTCCGGAATGCCTGGGAGATTCCCAGTGAACATTTTCTGGTGAAGACAAATGTGAGCCTTGAAGCGGGACTGGAACTGTCTCTGAAACTGGAGAAGTTTCACAGTTGGCTGCAACAGAACTTCGCCGCATTTTTTGATACTCCGCAATCGCTTCAGGATCGCTTTGAAAAGGCCCTCCGCACTTCCTCGGCCCGCCGCAGCAAACCACTCGAAGTGCATTACTATGCAACTCGGGACGAATACCAGAAACGCGTGCAGGGCAAGGTACCTCCGGGTCTGGAAACCAATGGACTCTACTGGCAGCCCGACCGCACCTGTTATTTCTATCTGAAGAGTCAGGGGCCGGACTTCAGCACTCTGTTCCACGAGGCGACCCATCAGATTCTGGATGTGCATACTACAGAAGCCAGACGCGTCGCCGCGAGAATGCTGGGGCTGAAACGTCGCCAGCAGCCGCAGGACTGGATTCTTTGTGAACGCGCGAACTTCTGGTTGATTGAAGGCCTCGCCTGTTACTTTGAATCCTTCGTCATTGATGACGAAGGCAATGTCGCGATCGGCGATCCGGCATACGTGCGGTTCGATACTGCCCGACAGCGAATGCTTGACCCAGCCTATCACTTCTATCTCCCGGCACGCGAATTCTTCGCTCTTGGACGAGATGAATTTCAGTCACATCCGCAAATCAGCCCCCTGTATACGCAGTCATCCGGCTTCGCACATTTTCTGATGCACTATGAAGATGGACTGTACCGAGACGATCTCATTCAGCTGCTGGCAGCCATTTACCGGCCGGATGCAGAAAACCCGGAATCCGATCCCGACTTCTCGCAAATCGCCGAAGTCGGCTGGCTGGAGCTGGACCGACAGTATCGAGAACACATGCGAAATCTGGATGATCTTCTGCAGCAACGCGACTCGCAGGAATCCCGGAAGTAGTGAACTGATGAAGGGCCAGAGTTATGACACCGATGTTGGGCAATGACACAGGCAGCGTGCTCACTGCAAACTCGCCGGCTGTCCCGTCGACCGTCCGCGATGCGCTCAAAGGTTTCCACACTGTTACCTGTCTGCCGGTGCAGTGGGGTGAACAGGACGCCTTCGGGCACGTGAATAATGTGACTTACTTTCGCTGGCTTGAATCTGCCCGCATTGACCTGCTGAAGGCGTGCCCGTCTTCGGTCTCCATGTCCGCCTCGGGGCTCGGGCCGATTCTGGCATCGATTCAGTGCGATTATCGCCGACAACTCCGATTTCCCGACACCGTATGGATCGGCTCTCGAGTAGCTCGTGTGGGGCGTTCCAGTGTGGAACTCGAACACGTGGTGGTGAGCGAATCACAGGGTGTGGCGGCTGCTTCGGGCAAATGTGTGATTGTGGTCTTCGATTATACGACTCAGCGTGTGAGCCGCATTCCGGACGATCTGCGGACGGCATTCGAGCGTTCGCTGGCGATCGCTGCGGCACAGGCGTCAGCAACAATCACTGCCGAAATGCAGTCAGAGCAGGGCAACGATGGTTCACGGTAAATACTCCGGGTTCACACCCGCTGCCGAACGCACCGTGCAGTGGTGCCGCCAGCTGCTTTCCATGGCAGCGACTGCCGATGATCGCGCCGCACTCCTTGTGCTGGCACTGCTGCACGACGAATCGCTGGCATCGGCCTGTCTGCAGGATCTCGGCGTTACAGTGGAGTGGCTGCAGGCCGGTGGTCTTGGTTCCGCAGTGACTGCAGTAGTGTTGTCGGGATTACCGCAGCGTTTCGAGTCGGAGGGCAGTGGCTGCGGTCCGCAGCGATCGCTGGTGATGGACGAGGATCCAGGGGACTTCCGAGATATTCTGCAGCGGGCACGAGACCTTGCCCGGCGAGAATCTGCAGATCAGCCAATCACCAGCTCGCTCCTGCTGCTGGCGGTTCCGGATCAGAACTCTTTCGTCCGCGAACGGCTTGCCCGACAGGGTGGCACGCTGGACGTGCTTCGTGGAAGGTTGCTGCCGGAGCAGAATTCCGTCGTAGAGAAGCTGAACCTGGAAGAACCACTGGAGTGGTCAATCGACTCTGCGGCGTCCGCCTCCGAGTCCACTTCGTTTTCCGAGCGATCCGAAACGCGATTGGTGCAGGTGGTGTCGGGGGTCGGGACGGGTTTGGGGACGGGTAACAGTACGGGGACGGCGACGGGCGATATGGCCTCTTCAGTTCTGCGAGTGATTGATGCCTCGCTGAACCGTGCACGGGAAGGATTGCGAGTTCTTGAGGACTGCGCTCGTTTCGTCCTGAATGCGGCGGCGTTGTGTGGGGAACTGAAGAGTCTGCGTCATCAGCTTGCGGAGGCTGAACAGCAGTTTCGATTGCGCATACCTTCTGGCCAGTTGCCGATTGAGGTGCGGGATACGTCTGGCGATGTGGGCACTCAGCTGACGGATCCTCGCGAACGCGTCCGTGTGTCTCTCCAGCAACTGGTACTGGCAAATGCTCGACGGGTGCAGGAGTCTCTGAGAAGTCTTGAAGAATTCGGGAAGCTGCTCGATCCCGAGTTCGCAGCCGTCATGAAACAACTGCGATATCACTGCTATACGGTCGAGCAGAACATGTCGCTGCTGTATGGGCATTCGGACGCAGGAAACACTGCAGAGCAAAGGATTCAGAAACTGCGAAAGGCGCGGCTCTGCGTGCTGATTACGGAGTCACAGTGTCGGCTTCCATGGCTGGAGGCGGCAGAACAGGCGCTTGCGGGCGGTGCCGATGTGCTGCAGCTGCGGGAAAAGCAGCTGGCGGATCGGGAACTGCTGCAGCGAGCGAGGCGGCTGAGGCAGCTTTGCCGCGCGTATGACGCACTCTTCATCATGAACGACCGTCCGGATCTGGCCATGGCCGCCGACGCCGACGGCGTCCATGTGGGGCAGGAAGAACTTTCGGTGGCCGAAGTCCGCAGTCTCCCCGGCTGGCATGGACTGATCGGAGTGTCCACGCATTCTGTGCAGCAGCTGGAGCAGGCGTTTGTGGAGGGAGCCGATTATGTGGGTGTTGGCCCTGTGTTTCCCTCCTCGACAAAGGTCTTTCAGGATTTTCCGGGGCTTTCATTTGTGGAACAGGCCGCTGCTGCCGCGGCTGGTCCATGGTTCGCCATCGGTGGCATTCATTCAGCACGTTTGCCCGAACTTCTGGCTGCGGGGGCTCGTCGTATCGCTGTCACCGCTGCCGTCACGCAGTCACAGAACCCAACTGAAGCCGCTCAGCTGCTGAGGAACGCTGTCGAACTGTGATCTGTAAGTTTGATCGATATGTTCTGACGGGATGTCTTCGAATTTGAAGAAAAAATTTCCGGAATTGCTGTCACGAATTCATGCTTCCGTGAAATGAAGTGTGATGTCGTGATTAAAGTTGCCTTTCCGGAGTTCTCCCGTGATGAATCTGTTACGGCTGCTGTTCTTTCTGATTGGAGCCTGCACTGCATTTCCGCTGCTGGCCGCTGATCGGCCGCCGAATGTGGTGCTGATCCTGATGGACGACATGGGCTGGCGCGATGTCGGCTTCATGGGCAATACCTTCATTCAGACGCCAAATCTCGATCGCCTCGCGGCAAAAGGGGTGGTGTTCAGTCAAGCCTATGCCAGTGCGCCGAATTGTGCGCCCACTCGAGCCTGTCTGATGTCGGGTCAGTACACGCCGCGACATGGCATCTACACGGTTGTCGATCCCCGTCAGCCAAATGGATCTCCGTGGCATAAAATGATCGGTTCGGAAAGCCGTTCAGAACTGAACACCGAAGTCATCACCGTCGCCGAATCGCTGCAGCAGGGCGGTTATGCCACTGCGTTTTTCGGCATGTGGAATCTGGGACGTGGTCGCTCCGGACCGATGACTCCGGGCGGCCAGGGATTTCAGAAGGTGGTCTTCCCGGAAAACCTGAACTTCGGCAAAGACGCCTACTTCAATGATCGCGGCGAATACCTCAGTGATCGGCTGATGGATTCCGTGCTGGAATTTGTCGAACAAAACCAGCAGAAGCCGTTCTTTGTGTATCTCCCGGACCATGCTGTACACGCCCCCTATGACCCCAAACCCGACCTGTTGAAGAAATACGAAGCGAGGGCTGCCGAGGCTGGGGCTGATCGTCGCAATGACCCCGCGCACGCCGCCACAGTCGAAGCGGTTGATCAGAATGTCGGCCGGCTGCTGGAAACGCTCGACCGCCTGAAGCTCACGGAAAATACGCTCGTGATCTTCACCTCCGATAATGGCGGTACCAACTCCTTTACGCCGCCGCTGCGGGGTGGCAAAGGTGCCTTGTACGAAGGTGGAATTCGCGTCCCGCTGGTGGTGGCGGGGCCAGCAGTCAGAAACCCCGGCCGAACCATCGATGTGCCCGTGGCCAGCATCGACTGGTATCCGACTCTGCTGGAACTCGCCGGCCTTCAGTCCCCCAGACAGATGCTCGATGGCACCAGTCTCCTGCCGCTCCTGCGAGGCCAAACCAGCCGCCCGCGCGATCCCCTGTTCTGGCACTTTCCCTGCTACGTCGGCCGCAACGGACCGGCCAGCGCCGTCCGCGCTGGAAACTGGAAGCTGATCGAGTTTTTCGAGGATGGCGGCAGCCGCGAACTCTATGACCTCGCGGCCGACCCCGGCGAGGAATCCGATTTGTCCGGTTCCAACCCGCAAAAGCTCAGAGAACTCGCTGCCATTCTTGATGACTGGCAGGCTGAAACTCAGGCTGCAATCCCCACAGAGTCCAACCCCGCCTACGACCCCTCGTCCGCCCGGAGCGGCGGCAAGGGTGGCGGTACCGGCGGTAAAGGCGGTGGCGGCGGTGGCGGTAATGCGGCCAAAAAAGGCGGCAAAGCGGGCAAGGGCGGTAAGGGTGGCGGCATGAAGGGAAACAATCCACCCCGCGAATGATTTGACTGAAATCATCCTCTTCGCGACACTCAACCACAGTTTCAACGGGCCGCGTGATGCCTTTCGCTGTGATGCTTTTCACGATGCGAAGCGCGACGCTGCTGCGCTGCCATGCCTTATCGCTCCGCGTTTCAGGAATTCCCTTTATGGTCTCCCGCCTCTTTCTTCCGGCACTGCTGTCAGCCTGCCTTGCCACATCCGTCTCTGCCCACGCTGAAAACTGGCCTGCATGGCGAGGTCCTCAGGGAAATGGCATCAGCAGCGAAAAGGGACTTGCTGTTGAATGGGGTCCTGCAAAGAACGTTGCCTGGAAACTGGAATTGCCAGGAGCCGCCGGAGCCACTCCGGTGGTCTGGGAAAAACAGATCTTCCTGACGTCTGTCAATGAAGCCGGTGAACTGCTGCTGCTGGCAGTCGATACCGCGGGAAAGCTGCAGTGGCAGCAGGTCGTGGCCGCGGGTAACCAGAATTCGCGCGGTGACGAAGGAAATTCCGCTTCGCCGTCGCCGGTTACCGACGGCCGGCACGTCTGGACCTTCATGGGCGAAGGCACTCTGGCGTGCTACACCGTCGCCGGTCAGGAAGTCTGGAAACAGGACGTACAGGACAAATATGGCAAGTTCAAAATTCAGTTCGGCATGAGCTCCACTCCGGTGCTTGAAGACGGAGTGCTCTACCTGCAGCTGATTCATGGAGAAGGCAATCCCAAAACTCGCGAAGCCGTAGTTGTTGCCATCGATGGTCTGACGGGGAAAGAGAAATGGAAAGTGGACCGGCCCAGCGACGCGGAAGCTGAAAACGAGCATTCCTATGCTTCGCCGATGCTGTACCGCGACGGCAAAACGCGACTGCTGCTGACCCACGGTGCCGACTTTATCGTCGCTCACGACCTGACGGATGGACATGAAGTCTGGCGCTGCGGAGGACTTAATCGCCGCGACGACGCTGTTCTGCCCTATGACCCCACGCTGCGTTTTGTGGCCTCTCCCGCCGCTGCTCCCGGACTGATCATCGCTCCGTCTGCCAAGCAGCATCCCGTGCTCGCAATTCGGCCGGATGGATCCGGTGATGTGACCGGTTCTGACAAGTGTCTCTGGACCTGGAAGAAAACGCCGGATGTTCCAACACCAATTATCAGCGATGGTCTTGTGTATCTGTGCATGGAAAACGGCAACCTGACCGTCCTCGAAGCTGAAACCGGCACCGAAGTGTATTCTCAGGCCACACATCGCCAGCGTCACCGAGCATCTCCGGTGCTGGCGGATGGACGCCTCTATCTCACGGCTCGCGATGGACGAGTGACCGTTGTGCAGGCCGGACGCGAGTTCAAAGTGCTGGCGGTCAATGAACTTGGCGAAGACCAGTCCGCATCACCAGCCATTTCCGGGGGCACGATCTACCTGCGGACCTTTAAACACCTCTACGCAGTTCGTCCCTGAGTCTTACTGCTTTTCGCTGGACAGCCACGCCAGCAGGTCGGCCATGTCCTGAGCGGTCAGCTGAACGGCGAGGCCGGAGGGCATCAGAGATTTGGTGTCGCGAATCTGCGACTCGATCTCTGATGCCGGAATCCGCTGGCGTTCGCCGTTGCCTGCCGCCAGCACCAACTCAATGTCGGTTTCGGATTCCACCAGTCCAACCAGCGATCGGCCACTGGTCGTGACCACGATCCGCGACTGATACTGCGGCTCGATGCGACGATCGGGACTGACGATGGATTCGAAGAGCTGTTCCGGAGACGAGCGACGTCCAATCTCTTTCAGATCCGGCCCAAGTCGACGTCCGGAGGCATCCGGCTGGTGACATTTGGCACACTGCAGATGTGAAGCTGTCTGGAAGAGCACCTTGCCGCGATCCGCGCTGCCGGTGATTCCGGCGATGTCAGCGAAGACGGCGGTGGGACTGAGTCTTCGCAGGCGTTCTGACGGTGGAAGGTGAGCTTCCAACAGGCTGGAATTAATGGTGTCCATGGTGGTGGAGAGGGTCTTGATGAAAGGCCGCAGGGATTCCGGCAGCTGTGTTCCTGGTGCTGCTTCGGGCTGACGGGCGGCAATCTGAGCCAGTGGCAGCACCACCTCGCGGAGCGTGAGGGCGGTGTCCTCCCTGAGTTCGGGACCGGGAATGGGACTGGAATCGGGGGAGCTGCCGTCGAGTGGTTTTGGCGTGTTTGTCGTTTGCCGGGACTTTTGAACGTATTCCTGCAGCCGTTGCTGCAACTGTGCCAGCTGTGCTTCAGAGCTGAGTGGGGCGGGCTGGGTGTCGCCCTTCTTCGCTGGAAGCTGTGTGATCCAGTCGGTCAGCAGGGCAAGGCTGGTGAAATCGACTTCGCGTGAGCCGATATGGGGCATGCGTCCGACGGAAGTTGACGCAGTGCGATACAGAAGCACGCTTTTGTGGGGTTCTCCGGTGGCGATGATGCGTGCATCAGTGATTCCGAAACTGCCTTTGGCGGGAATCACATCGAAGAGTCCTGTGTCAGCATCCGCATCATGGCTGCGAAGCGACAGAGTGACTCCGCTGCCGGCATTTTGCTGGTGGCAATGGGCACAGTTGGCGTGCAGCCACGAACGGGCGCGTTCAGCGAGTGATGCGGAGGTGCTGTTGGTGAGTGGTTGTCGGACGCAGCTTTCGGGGGCAACTGGTTTCCCATCAGAACTTCGCGGCGCGGCATAGCCTTCATTGATCAGCTGCAGCCAGAGCGATTTTTCTGTGGCAGTGGCAGAATGGAGTTGTTCGGGGTTGAAGGCCAGCGTTGTTTCGGCCCAGAGATTGTGGCACTGGAAACATTCCGTCCTGCTGTGAACTCGCCATGTGCGTCCCGGTTGTCCGGGGATCGGAAATTCGACGCCAGCGGCCGGGGCGAGCTCGGCATCGGTCTGGGTGTCGTTCCAGAGATAACTGAAGGCCTGCCAGAGTCGCCCGTCAAACTGCAGCACCTGCGTTTCCAGACGACGGCCGTCCAGTTCCAGCGTTTTCGCAAGTACGGTGCCGGCAGGGTAATGCAACCGGCTGTTGAACATCGCAATGTCTTCCAGCGGTTGTGGAGATGGATAGACAACGGCCTGAGCAAGCTGCGGCAAAGCGATCGCTCGCTGCGCTGTGGCACCGTCATGCCATGCCGGATGCTGGATGTCAAATTCTCGAACTCCGGTATTCCAGACATGGTCAGCGGTATTGGAGAACAGTCCGGTCTGGCTGAGCTGTCGCGGGAAGGCTGCAGCTGCGGCCTGGCGAGCTGCCAGATCAGCGGTGGGCTGCAGCCGAAACAAAGTGGTGCCGGCGAAGTGGCTGACGATCAGCGGCAGACCGTCGCGGTCAGGCGAAAATGCGATGATGCGCAGCGGCGTTGATGCAACCAGCCGCGGGCTGGCGAGCCCATCCAGCGGCAATGTCCAGATACGTCCCGTCACCCAGTCTCCAAAGAGGTACTGATTGGCGAGTTCCGGGAGCTGTTCAGAGCGGCAGACAAAACCACCAGTGACGGAAGCCGCTTCGGAATGTGGCAATGCAGCCAGCGGAGCACGTACGGGACCGGGACCTTCCGGAAGCTGTGGCTGAATCCGTTCCGGACCCTCCAGCACACTCCACCCGTAGTTGCCGCCGGAAAAGATCTCGTGGACCATTTCCCACTTTTCCCAGCCAACATCGCCCGCGTGAATCCGCCCTGTCGGACCATCGACCGACATTCGCCACGGATTGCGAAAACCAAAGGCCCAGATCTCAGGCTTTGCGTCGGGGTGGTTGATGAACGGGTTATCGGTCGGGATGCGATAGGGTTGTCCGGGTACGGCGTTTCGGACGTCGATGCGCAGGATGCAGGAGAGCAGATCAGTCAGGTTCTGGCCAGTCTGCAGTCCGTCCGGAGGACTGGGGTCGGTGGCATCGCCGGTGCTGATGAGCAGGCAGCCGGAGTTATCGAAGGCGAGGTCACAGCCGTTGTGACCTCCGGCGAGCCAGCTGATCAGAGGCAGTTCGCTGCTGACGTCGATTCGTGGCGGAGAATCCATCGTCAGCTGAAACCGTGAAACACGACTGCCATCCGTCAATGGCTCACCCAGTTTTGACGATAACACCATCATCACATAGATGTAGCGATTGCTGGAGAAGTTCGGGTCAAAAGCAATTGAGTAAACGTCCTGCACGCCGTTGCTGCGTTCGGGATCGAAGGACTTGAGTTCCTGTTTGAGATCGACCACAAGGTCTGCGGACGCAACGTTGTCGTCATGGGGAAAACTGAAGATTCGGCCACGCAGCTCGCAGACGAAATACCGCTGCAGATCAGGTTGCCAGCGAACATGCATGGGATCCTGAAACTTCAGCTGACTGAAGGCGGGAACGGCTTCGAGCGGGAGCGGGGGTTCGGGGGAGTAGCCCAGGCGGGAATCAGTCCACGGCTGACGCGTTGCTGTGGCTGCTGCTGAGGCGGCTGCAGGGGCTGCTGCTGATGATTGCCATGCAAACCCTGAGGAGCAGAGCGGGCCGGCCAAAAGCAGCAGGATGCAGAACCAAAGTCGGCTTTCGCTCTGCGAAAGCTGATTGCGGCAGCGGTCGTGGTTGTAGTTATAGTGGCGGCCGTTTCGCAGAGCGAAACGCGACAATTCCCCGGTGGCCGACAACAGGGTTCGACACAGGCTTGTCATCTCGGTGCTCCGAAAAATTCCACGCGCGTGGATGGTGTCAGCTGAGTATC
>JBJTOP010000325.1:0-10335 GCA_046074645.1 Planctomycetaceae bacterium
CTGCGGCGGTGGCTACAGTTCAAAAATACTCAAAAACCAAACCGTTGCTGTGGCCTTCTTCGGTGATGGGGCTGTCAATAACGGAGCGTTCCATGAGGGGCTCAATATGGCTTCCATCTGGAAGCTGCCGGTGCTCTTCATCTGCGAAAACAACCAATACGCCACGGAAGTGCCTTTCAGTTATTCCAGTGGCAACCCCAGCGTTGGCAGTCGCGGGGCGGCCTACGGCATTCCGGGCTTCGAAGTGGACGGCAATGATGTGCTGGCCATCACCGAAATCGCAGCCGCGGCCGTCAGTCGAGCCCGCAGCGGCGAAGGACCGACACTCATCGAATGTCGCACCTACCGCACCCGCGCTCATTCCGAAGGCATGGGAGACTTCACATACCGCACACGAGACGAAGTGGAACTCTGGAAAACGCGCTGCCCCATCCTGCGAATTCGCGACAGCCATCCACAGCTCGCTGCGGAATTCGACGCCATCGACGCGGTCATCCGCGAAGAAGTCCGCCGCGCCCGCGAAGATGCCACGGCCGCCGCACCTCCGGCCCCCGAACACGCCGCCCTCCATGTCTACTCATCCCGCCGACCCGCCACTGCTCCTTCCACAGAACCTGCACCCGGCGAACGGCAGCTGACCTTCGGACAAGCCACCCTTGAAGCTCTCACCCACGCCATGGCCGCCGACCCAACGATCTTTGTCATGGGCGAAGGTATCGGCAAACGCGGCGGGAACTTCGTCACTACCAAAGGACTCTACGACGTCCACGGTCCCGAACGGCTTTGTGATACTCCCATCTGCGAACGAGGCTTCGTCGGTCTGTCATGCGGAGCAGCAATGACCGGCACACGTCCGGTCATCGATTTCATGTTCGCTGACTTTGTTCTCGATTCCGTCGGAGAGATTGTCAATCAGATAGCCAAAATGCAGTACATGTCCAGCGGTCGCCTGGCGATGCCCGTGCTGCTCCGCGGATGCATCGGCATCGGACATTCCGCCGCCACTCACCACTCCGGCAGCTATCACTCTGTCTATGGGCAGGTACCTGGTCTGCGAGTCGCTGTGCCCTCAAACGCCTTCGACGCCAAAGGATTGCTCACCCGGGCTCTGCGCTGCGACGACCCGGTCATGTTTCTTGAACATCGCGAACTTCTGAACACTCGCACCGCCGTCCCTCCTGAAGACTATGAAATCCCCTTTGGCCGCGGCCGGATTGTGCAACCCGGCACCAATGTCACCGTCGTTGCCCTGGCCCGCATGGTGCAACTCGTACTGCAACTGCTCCCCGAGCTTGCTCAGGACGGTATCTCCGTGGAACTGATCGATCCCCGCACGGTTTCACCTCTGGATACAGAGCTGATTCTGCAGTCGGTGAAAAAGACCGGCCGACTCCTGATCGTCGAAGAAACTCCCGCCGCCTTCGGCCTCGGAGCGGAAGTTGCCGCTCAAATCGCCGATGCAGGCTTCGACTTTCTGGATGCTCCCATCCGTCGCCTGAATGGTGTCTTCGCACCCACACCGTATAGTCCATCTCTGGAAGCCGCTGTTGTTCCGTCCGCCGCTCAGATCACGACTGCTGTCAGGGAATTGGTGAGTGAGTGAGCGTTTTGGCATGATGTTCACTGGTCGGTTTCTTCCGTTTTCAAATGAGTGTCCTGGGAATTTACTGTCGTATGATGCGGTCTCCCGTGTTCAAATATCTGCTGGCCCGTGGGGTGTGAGCTACTTCTCACTTCGCCACGCGTTGCCGGAACTCGTGGCCCGCGGGCTGCCTCCTCGCGGCTCAGCAGTCTCTGCCAATTCATTTTTTTCTGAGCGACAACATGCCGTTACCGGAGGATTGACATCCCCCGCACGCCTTTGCAACTTTTCCTGCGCGTTACCGGAACTCTTTGCCCGCACGCTGCCGCTCGGCGGCTCTACTTCACTTTTTTCCGCACAAATATGCCAACTCCCATCATAATTCCTCGCCTCGGATGGTCCATGGAAGAAGGTACGTTTGCAGGCTGGCAGAAGCAGCATGGACAGTCGATCCGTCGTGGGGATGTGCTGTTCGAGCTGGAAGGTGAGAAGGCAGTGCAGGAGATTGAGGCGATTGATGAGGGCACTTTGTTTATTCCGCCGGACGGGCCGAAGTCTGGCGCGGTTCTGAAGGTGGGGGCGGTGATTGGATATTTGCTGGCGGCTGGCGAGCAGTCTCCGGCGGCGTCCGCTGTCGAAGAACCATCCGTACCCGCCGCGGGGCCATCCGTGCGGCGGCTGGCTCGAGAACTTCAGGTCTCACTGTCGGCTGTTTCCGGTTCGGGGCGTGGCGGGCGGATAACGGAGGATGACGTGCGGCAGGCGGTGGCATCCTCCGCTGCTGTCCCGGTATCTCCACCCGTCTCGCCTGCATCAGCAAAGGCAGGGACGATCACTGAAGGTCCAATCGCGACACCTCGAGCTCGCAAAGCGGCGGCGGTGCATGGGATTGACTGGAAGCGATTGGTTGGCAGCGGACGCGGTGGCCGGATTCGTGAACGCGATGTGTTGTCGGCAGCATCCGCAGCGGTTGGCTCCGCACCTGCGGCGGTCGGCACACCCGCAGATTCCGCACGCTGGCGTCCGCTGGAAGGTCGTCGGGCTGTGATTGCTCGGCGGATGCAGGACAGTCGGAGTCGCACCGTTCCGGTAACATTGACGGCGCGAGTCAATGCGGCGGCTCTCGTGAATCTGCGAAGTCAATTCCGATCCGCGAAGATTGAACCGGTGCCAGCCTATCATGATATCCTTGCCAAGCTGACGGCGGAGTGTCTTGTGGAGCATCCGCAGCTGGGTGCAAGGCACGACCGGGGCGGTCTTCTCCTGCCGGATCTGCAGCAGCTTCATCTGGGGCTCGCCGTGGACACCCCGGAGGGCCTGATCGTGCCGGTTCTGCGTGACGTGCGCCGGCGAAGTCTGAGAGAACTGGCAAAGCACTCCGCTGACTGCATCGCTCGCGCCCGCAGCGGCCGACTGACGGCGGCAGACGTGGATGGTTCCGTGTTCACATTGTCGAGTCTTGGCAGTTTGGGAATTGAGTCATTTACACCCGTCATCAATTACCCGGAAACAGCGATCCTCGGTATCGGAGCGATTTCCGCCGTCCCGGTGGTACTTGACGGAGACCGTGTTGGTGTAGGTCAGCAGCTGGTGCTGAGTCTGACGTTTGATCACCAGACTCTGGACGGTGCACCTGCCGCACGATTCCTGCAGGACCTCGTGCGGGCCGTTGAAAACCCGGCAGCTAAGCTGCTCAGCAGTGTTCAGGAGCAATCCCATCAGCCAGCCAACTGAAGAGCTGACACACCGCCAGTTTCTGACGGCGGCGGGCCTGTTTGAGGGCGCCCTGCTGGTGGCAGCGTTTGCCGGAGGCTGGCTCACAGGAGTGAATCCGACGGCGTCACTTTCATGGGGCACCACCGATGTTCTGCTGGGACTGCTGGCCTGCATACCGATGCTGCTGATGCTGGCCGTCAGTATGCTGTCGCGCTCCGCCGGGATGGATCAGATTCGTCGTTTTCTTCGGGATACGGTTGGAGTCTACCTCGTACACTGCACCTGGCTCGACCTGTTACTGCTGGCAGTGCTTGCCGGTGTATGTGAAGAAGTCTTCTTCCGCGGTTTCCTGTATTCGTGGATCCAGCTCTGGAATCCTGTTCTGGCCGTGATGCTGTCCAATCTGCTGTTCGCCGTCGCCCACGCGGTGACTCCGCTCTACGCGCTGCTTGCCGGCTTTCTTGGTCTGTATCTGACTGCTCTGATTTCCATCGACGCTACCCCGAATCTGCTGATCCCGATTATTGCCCACGCACTGTACGACCTGATTGCCTTCGGAGTTGTGATTCACGACTACCGGAAGCATCTGACAGAAACTCACGACACGCCTGATTCAGGAACGGATGCCTGATGTTCGACCGCACAGTCCGTCGGATCATCGATCCGCTGCTGGAACCGCTTGCTGGCGGTCTGGCCAGAGTCGGTGTCTCCGCGACGATGCTGACGATCACCGGCTTCGTGGCGGGACTTGCGGCCGCATTAGCCGCTTCGCAGCAGCTTTGGATGACGACCGCGGGGTTCATTCTGTTCAATCGGCTCTGCGACGGACTCGATGGCATGGTCGCTCGCCGAAACGGTCCGACAGACAGTGGCGGCTTTCTGGATATCGTGCTGGATCTGATTTTCTACGGCGCGGTGCCGCTGGGATTTGGTCTGAGCAATGAAAAAAATCTGCTGCCGGCGGCGGCTTTGATTCACAGCTTTCTTGGCTCATCAGGATCTTTTCTGGCGTGGGCTGCGATAGCTGCGAAACGCGGCCCCATCGATGACTGGGGCGGACGAAAATCCATGGAATACTCAGCCGGCTTCATGGAAGGCACCGAAACGGTGCTGTTCCTGCTGACATTTTGTGCGGTGCCGTCGGCCTTTGTGCCCCTCGCATGGATCTTCTGCGGACTGTGCTGGCTGACAACTTTGCTGCGTATCTGCAGTGGTTGGAGTCAGTTTTCTGCCAGCCGTTCAACAGAGCGGGAAGACCGCCAGGGGCGTATAGACTGAACCTTCCGGGCCAGGCTGGGATTGCACCATTTGAAAATCCCGGACGTCGAACTCAGCGATCTGCGCGGAGCCTCGCTTCAGGAAGTGTTTCAGTTGCTCGGGTGGCCCGGAGGAATAGCGTGCCAGAGTGATGTGCGGAGCCCACTCGCGGTCCTCCAGCGGCAAACCGAGGTGTTGAACAACGTCGGTGACGCTCGCATGCAGCCGCTTCAGCGATTCGCTGGGACGAACTCCGGCCCAAAGCACTCCTCTGCCCCCACTATCCGGCTGGAACACCCCTGTTCCTGCCACAACCAGCCTGAAAGGCTCGCACCGCACCTCAGCCAGCGATTGCCTCAGAACATCGGTCAATCCCTCAGAAAGCGCGCCCTGAAAATTCAGCGTCAAATGCAGCTGACCGTTGCGGGCAGGTTTTAGCCGATCGTCATCGGGAAGCAGCCCGAGTAAGTCTGGCTGAATGGATGCCGGTACGAGTATTCCGATGAAAAGTCGGGGCATGGTAGTTTTAACTGAATGCAGGATTGGAGTTTGCTGAATTCGAATCACCCTGCACTGAGTGCCGGGGATACGGCATTGTAAGTCCTTTCGCAGAGTGAAAGGACTTACAATGTGACTGCCATGGGGCTTCCGCCCCAACTGCTGCATCTCGGGGGACACCGGAGAGAAGAGACCGCCGGAGAATAAAGTCGGTTGCCTCGCACGGCTTGTGTGGATTTTTTGACAAATTCGAGTGACCGAATGACATCAGGGTGGTAGCGGCCGGCGGGCAGGGAGCAAATCCGGCTCCGCAGCCTGCCGATCCCGTTGCGGGGACAGTCCCCGTTGGGCCTGCAAGGACTGTCCCCGGCTGGAACGGGATCGGAACACTGCCGGTACTCAAGGGCGGGCGGAAATGGCGGAGTAAACTGATCCGGTTTCTGCAGCCGCCCCCCCATCTCGACAGCAGATTTGAGCCCGGGGTATGGGGTCCGACGCCATCGGAGTTCGCGACATCCGACTCATTTGCGGGGACTGTCCCCGTTGGGCGAATCAACCGATTGCAACGGTTGCACGGCTCGCGGGGATTTTGACAAATTTGAGGGACGTCGCGCTTGTAGCGGCCCACCGGCAAGGAACCAATCTGTCCCCGCAGCCGTCCGATCCCGCTGCGGGGACAGTCCCCGTTGGGCCCGCTGGGACTGTCCCCGGCCGGCTTGAAACTGGAGCTCGGCAGGGATGCTGCTTTAAGGTGCATGGCACCGGAAGCGTGTGAAATCGGAATGCGGGCGGGGCACTGCTGGGCGTTTGATATCCCATCAGCGGTGAGTGGATGTCAACTGGCAGCCGGAGCTGAACCCTCAAAAAAAACTGAAATTGCCACGGGATTGCTCGGATTCCCCTTGCAACAGGTCACGTCTTCTGAAAGGAGAGTTATTGCTCGGTTGCTCCAATCCGGGAACTGCCGCATCGGAGACACTTAGGGGAGCCCAAATGGCAGCTGCCAAAAGTCAGACGGAATTATTCGAAGACCCTGCTGATCCGCCTGGATATCAGGGGTGTCTGTCCGCGATTGACCATTTCGGTTTCCGTACAGCGCGTGATTGGCTTTCCGATCAGTTTTTTCCGGGTTTCGCATCGCGGCTGACACGAGCCCGCTATTTTTACCTCGTCCCGTGGCTGTTGCAGGGCCTGGAACGCCGCAAATTTTCCGGACGCCGGTTTCTCGAGGAACTGCGACGGTGCGAAGTGCAATTGATTCATGATCTTGTCACAGCAAACCCCGATGCCGAGGGCATTATTGGACGCGAGGCCCGAGGACAGCTGCGTGTGATGCCCAGTGCGCTTTACTGGCGCGGTTTGAGGACCCTTGGAATCTGTCATTTCCAGGGATCTCTTGAGGACTTTGCTCAGCGACTTCGTCGGCAGAGCGAAACGAGCAGTCTGCCGCTGTTTGTGGAGGAAGAGCCGCTGCTCTACGGAGCGGCAAACTTGTTATGGTGTCCCGGCTTGCCGCCGGCTCCGTCCGATTTTCCTCGTTCGCCAGCTCTTATGCTGTCCCCGATTGAGGCGGCGGATCTCGCTGAACGCATTCAAACGCAGCTTCCATATTCGCTCGCTGCAGTTCTGCTGCGGTCCACTGTTGTTCTGCGGGCGGATAAACTCTGGTCTCCCTCCATCCTGAATTTACTTGACGAGCGTTTGCAGGGACTTGTTCGAGCAGCGGGTGTGCTGAGCCACTGCCGTCGTGGTTGTGCACTGCTGGCCGCTGTGCATGGACCTGTCAGCACACAAACCTTGCTTGAGGAACTCAGCCAATCGCTTGAAAAATGGCAGCATCAGGCAGCCGTTGAAATGCCTGAGCAGCCCGGGGATGGTATTCTTGGCGGCCTGTTGAAGTCAGCGGGAGTTCCTGTTGCTCAAAGATCGGTTCTGGAAACGTGGTTTGCGTGCCTCTCGGCCATTGCCAAGGGGGAAACCTGCTGGAAGACCGTCGACGTCGGACGGCTGTTTCAGCACGTTTCTCAGGCCGCAGCGTCGCTCCCAGTTCGCACTCGAGTTTCAGGCAACCCCGGGCGCGATGATTTGGGCGATTACCGCTGGCATTCTGTGCGTGGGATTTTGAATGAGATCATCGAAGTGCGCAGTTCTCCGGTGTTATGACTTTCGAGGGGGTATTCGATGCGTTTGAACAGGATTTCAAATTCATTCTGTCGATCATTGACGATTGCCGGCCTGTTTTTGCTGCTGCTGTTCTGTGGCCTTCATCCGGCGGCGGCTCAGGATGACGCCCGCGAGCGTTTTCTGAGCTGGATTCGACGTGAAGCGGAACGGCTGCAAGCGGGGCCTGCAGGACAATTGCCAGGGACGCTGGAGGCATGGACCGGACATCGGGCACTGCTGAGAGGGCGTCTGGAGGCGGCGTGGGGTGGGTTTCCGGAACAAGCGGTGCCGCTGGAACCGCGAATTCTGGGCGTTCTCGATCGCCCCGATTATCGCATCGAGAAAATCACTTTTCAGACGTTCCCCGGAGTCTGGATGACGGCCAACGCATGGGTTCCCAAACGTTCCGGAAAACTCCCCGCAGTACTTTGCGTCCACGGCCACTGGCA
The DNA here is from genome assembly GCA_046074645.1 of Planctomycetaceae bacterium. Taxonomy (GTDB): domain Bacteria; phylum Planctomycetota; class Planctomycetia; order Planctomycetales; family Planctomycetaceae; genus SXXK01. The sequence goes on from JBJTOP010000325.1 coordinate 7,666, forward strand.
AGGCGCCAAACAGGACCCCCACGTGCAGGCTCGCTGTGCCGGACTGGCAAAGCTCGGGTTCTTCGTCCTTGCAGTGGACGCATTCGGGGCGGGCGAACGCGGTATTGGCAAGGCGCTGGGTGAGTATCACGGTGAGATGACGGGGGCAACGCTCTTTCCGATCGGCCGACCCCTCAGTGGCGTTCAGGTCTATGAAAACATGCGGGCTGTGGATTACCTGATCACTCGTCCGGAAGTCGATGCTCAGAAACTCGGGATCACGGGTGCCAGCGGTGGCGGGAATCAGTCGATGTATGCAGGGGCGTGGGACGAGCGGCTGAAGGCTGCGGTGCCGGTCTGCTCTGTCGGCACGTACCATGCTTACCTCGGGGCTGCCTGCTGCATGTGTGAAGTCGTTCCGGGGGCGATCACGTTCACCGAAGAATCCGGCGTGCTGGCACTCACTGCTCCCCGCGCCCTGATGGTCATCAGTGCCACTCAGGATGCCTTTCAGTTCTCAGTAGGAGAGGCTCAGAAGTCACTGGCAGGTGCTCGGTCCATTTTCGAGCTTTACAATCGCGGCGAAGCACTGCGACATGTGATCATCGAGTCTCCGCACGACTACAATCAGCCGATGCGCGAGGCAATGTATGGCTTCATGACACAGCATCTTGTCGGCAGCGGTGACGGCAGTCCGATCGCGGAACCTGCAATCACTCTCGAAGAACCCGAAGCTCTCCGCTGCTATCCCGGCGACACTCGCCCGGATGACTGGCTGACACTCCCGCAATTCGCTGCGCTCGAAGCGGCCAGTCTGGCAAGTCAGCGAAAGTTTCCCGACACAGCGGCAGCGATGCGCGTTGCTGACGGCGTTCTCCGGGCGAAGCTTCAACGGACGCTTGGAGGGATTGCGATTCCCGATGCCGCACCCGCCGCTTCGACCGACTCGACGACTTCAGAACTGAAAATCACCCCAGAGCCCGGAATCACGCTCACCGTCCAGTTGCCGTCTGCCGAACATCGCGGGGCGTCAGAGTGGACGCTGATCGTAACAGCCGACGGTCTGTCTGCAGACTCAACAACTCAGTTCTTCGATGCCATTCAGAAACGCCCGGAGCAGACAGCCGGCCTTGAACTGAGGGCCACCGCCGGGCAGGGCTGGGCATCTGACCGCATCGGCAGGGCTCCCGATCATAACTCGGCCGAATGGTCACTCTGGATCGGACGACCGCTGCTGGGGCAGTGGGTCAGCGACATTCGAGCGGCTGTGGCGGCATTGGAGGGCAACGGCCTTGACGACGCCGATCGACTGCACGTCGCTGGGTCTGGCCCCGCAGCACTGGCGGTCCTGTGCGCCGCCGCCCTCGACCGCCGAATCAACAGCGTTACAGTCCAGCATCTGCCGACGACGTGGGTGACCGACCGTCCCTGGGAAAAGCAGCGACTGGGAATGCTGCCGCCCGGAATTCTCCGCGAAGTGGGAGACATCGAACACATCGCCGCGATGATTGCGCCAGTTCCCCTGCAGATTCTGGCCCCCACCGACGGGCAGGGCAATCCGCTGCCGATGTCCGCGTTGAATACGGCCTTCATGGCGACTCGACGACTTTATCAGGACTCGGGAAACAAAGCAGTGCTTCGAATTGAGGGGGGTAGGACCGTCAGGTAGGATCGCTTGCAGAGCATCCACACAGACCAAGGGGTTTCGTAAGAATCCACCCGAAATCCCTCAGATTTCCGGCATGGTTAAACTGAAGACAACCGCCGGCGAACAGATTCCGGGAGCTGATGCGGTGTCAGCTCGAAGCCGGGACGCAAAAACCGGACAACGCCGCTGGAAGCTGCTGCCACCGGCTGTCGGTGTCTGAAGCACGCCCACACCAGTCCTGGTGGGAGAGCGACTGCCTGCAGTCTCTAAGGGCGATGGTGCCCGGTTGTACGATTACTTTTGACTGGTGGTCCCTGGATGCCTCTACGTCCGCCTCAACCGCACGGTCGCCCGCATGGACCTGCGTTGATCACGTTCCAGTTTTCCTCGCTGTTGCTCATTCCATTTCCCTGTTCGGGCTGTTTTTTTTTTCGTTGCACCGCTAAAAAACGGTCCCGCAGTGTTGGAAGGCTGCGGTTTTCCCAGGGATCAGGGAGCAGCCTGCGGTGGGGCGATTCGATTTTTGCGAAGCAATGACAGCGCTGTGCGAAGACATCTGCGGGCGTCATCCGGAATTTGGGCACGTGCAGATGGCCCGAGTGGCCGTAACGTTCGCCCAGACGCGTTCTCCGGTGGAATGGGGTGTTCAGGCACGGCTCACGCCGCTGCGATTTCAGGGCGGCGCCACAGTGGAACGTCGAAAAGGTCGGCTCTGGACCGTGCAAAAAGTCGTTCATCGTGGTCAGGAAGCTTTGTATCTGCTGACGTTTCTACTGCCTCGATTCCTGAATCTGCCATTCGACGAGAAGCTGGTGACGATTTTTCACGAGCTGTACCACATCAGCCCGGAGTTCAATGGTGACATCCGCCGTTTTGGCGGGGCCTGCTACGTACACACTGGCAGCCAGAAGAACTATGACCGCCGGATGGCGGTATTTGCGCGACAGTACCTGGCACAACAGCCCCCGGAAAAACTTTACGCCTTCCTGCGGCTGGATTTTTCTGAGCTGCGGCGGACGGTGGGAGAAGTTGTGGGGCTCAGA
>JBJTOP010000326.1:0-7788 GCA_046074645.1 Planctomycetaceae bacterium
CCGTCTTCGATGGAGCAGATTGGGTAGCGTGAGGCCCATTGTGCGAGCAGATCGACCATGCCGTCGCTGTCAATTTTGCGGCCGTCGATGGTGTAGAGACCGGTTTTGGTATCGAAGAATTCGGTTGCGGCGCAGTCCATAGCGATTTTGATCTGAGTACCTGCCTCGTATCCAGCTTTTTCGATGGCCTGCATGATGACCTGCAACCCTTCTTCGTTGGTTTTGAGGTCTGGTGCGAAGCCACCTTCATCGCCAACTGCGGTGCTGAGACCTTTTCCTGCGAGCACTTTTTTGAGGTGATGGAAGATTTCGACACCAGCGCGCAGAGCTTCGCTGAAGCTGTCGAAGCCGAGCGGCATCACCATAAATTCCTGGATATCAAGTCCATTATTGGCGTGAGCACCACCATTGATGATGTTCATCATGGGGGCAGGGAGTCGATTGGCACCGACCCCGCCGAGGTAGCGAAAGAGTGACTGCCCGGTGTAGGCGACGCCAGCGCGGGCGCAGGCGAGCGAGCAGGCGAGGATGGCGTTGGCACCGAGTCGGGACTTGTTGGGGGTGCCATCGGCTTCGAGCATGGCTGCGTCGATTTCACCCTGTTCGGTGACGTCGCGGTCCTGGAGGACTTCGCTGAGTTCGTCATTCACGTTCTGGACGGCTTTGCGAACTCCTTTTCCGAGGTATCGCTGTTTGTCTTCGGTGTCACGCAGTTCGCAGGCTTCATGGGCACCGGTGCTTGCGCCGCTGGGAACCGCAGCACGCCCCATGGTGCCGTCCTCACAGATCACGTCCACTTCCACCGTCGGATTGCCGCGGCTGTCCAGAATCTCACGACCAACGACCGACATAATCAGAGGCGACATCGGCTGGAATTCTCCTGTACTGCTGTCAAAGGGAACCTGAGTCCGCCGGGCGAATCCGGCGGGCGCCGCAGGCAACTGCGGTGAAGGCGGAGCATATCAGAATTGGCTGCCAACGCACCCTCGAAGCTGATCAAGGCTGCCAATCGTGGGAAACACTGGCATTCCATGCTGCCGACGGGTTGTGACTCTCCGCAACCGAATTCGCTGCCAGGACTTGCCTTTCCCTCGCAGCCCGTAAGAATAACGCTGTGGAGTCCCTGCATCCGTTCGCTGGCTGCGGGTACTGGAGGTAACTGTGTTTTCACGGGAGTACTATCGATGCGATTTTTGCAGACTGCGTTTCTGGCGGTCGCCTGCCTGTTCGGAGAAGTTTCCATGGGTGCTGACAGCGTCCACGAATTCAAGATGAAGACGATCGACGGGAAGGAAGTCAGCCTTTCCGAGTACAAGGGCAAAGTGCTGCTCATCGTGAACGTAGCCAGCCGCTGCGGATTGACACCTCAGTACACACAACTTCAGGACCTGCACGAGAAGTACGCAGACAAGGGTGTCGTGGTCATCGGCGTTCCCTGCAATCAGTTTGGCGGTCAGGAACCGGGTACGGAATCCGAAATTAAGGCCTTCTGCTCCACCAAGTACGACGTGACCTTCCCGATGATGAGCAAGGTGGACGTGAACGGTGCCAAACAGGATCCGCTCTACGCGTTCCTCAAGGGCACCTCAACAAAGACCGACGACATCAGCTGGAACTTTGAAAAGTTCGTGATCGGCAAGGACGGCAAGGTTGTCGGACGATTTGCTCCGCGGACGAAGCCTGACGCCGCAGAGGTTGTCGAAGCCGTCGAAGCTGCGTTGAAGAAGTGATTGTCGAGAGGCACATTTTGTGCAATTGAACAGGAGTTCGGACCCCATGGCTGATGAGCGCCATGGGGTTTTTTGTTTGAGCTATTCGGTACCGCCGACTTCCTGCATGTCCAGTTGTTTCATTTTTCGGTACAGATTGGACCGATGCAGTCCGAGGAGTTTGGCGGCATCGGTCATGTTTTCGTGGGCCTGACGGATACTGCGGCGGATGAAATCCCGCTGAAACTCACGGGTGGCATTTTCGAGTCCGAGTTCAATTGCAGGCAGGCGTGAGTTGGGGGCATCCGGGCTGAGCATGAACGAGAGATCTTCGGCTTCGACGCGTTCACCTGGGCAGAGGAATGCCAGTCTTTCCATGAGGTTTCGCAGTTCGCGGACATTTCCAGGCCACGGATGTTCCTGAAGTCTGCGGCGGGCTTCTGTGGCCAGCGAGAGTCCGGGTCGGCGGGCCTGAGCGGCGAAGCGTTTGAGGAAGTGTTCGGCGAGTGGAAGGATGTCTTCGGGGCGTTCGCGGAGTGGAGGAAGTTCGAGCGTCACGACGCCCAGCCGATAGTACAGGTCTTCGCGAAACTTGCGGGCGCGGACAAGTTCGGCCAGGCTGGCATTGGTCGCTGCGACGATACGCACGTCGACGGGGATAACCTGTGAGCCACCAACGCGCGTGATGGCTTTTTGCTCGAGAACCCGCAGAAGTTTGGCCTGACCTCCGGGTGACATGTCACCGATTTCGTCGAGGAACAGAGTTCCGCCGTCGGCCAGTTCGAATTTGCCCTGTCGCATTTCGCGGGCGTCTGTAAAGGCACCGCGTTCGTGACCAAAGAGTTCGCTCTCCAGCAGTGATTCTGAGATGGCTGCGCAGTTGACCGCGACAAACGGGCATTGTTCGCGCGTGCCTTCGTAGTGCAGGGACTGTGCGACAACTTCCTTCCCGGTGCCGCTTTCGCCGAGGACAAGGACAGGCAGATCGGTGGAAGCAAGTCGACGAACGGTGTCGCGCAGAGCCGTCATGGAGGCGCTCTCGCCGATAATGGCGACACCTTTGGTGATTCGTTCGGCAAGCTGGCTGCGGCTGCGGCTGAGGAGATTCTTTTCCTGCAGGTTGGCCAGCGCGACGGCTGCCTGGGTGCCGAGGAGCGTGAGACATTCCACGTCGTCATCGGTGAACGGCCGCAATTCTTTTTGGTTGATCCCCTGAAACGCTCCAACCACCCGGGCCTGAGCATCTCGGAGAGGTACACAGACGATATTGCGGGTGCGATAACCGCTTTTCCTGTCCACGTCCTGGTTGAAACGCGGATCCGCATAGGCGTCATCGACGCAGATCGCCTGACCAGTTTTCAACGTCTCTCCAACGATGCCCTCGCCGGCTGGAAGTCGGAGCGAAGCGCCGCGGATTCCGAGTGCTGGACGGGCTTCGACTTCGTTGCGTTCCCGATTCCAGAGAAAGATGCTGCTGCGGTCGCAATTGAGCAGTCGAGTGGCTTCCTGGGCGATGAGTTCCAGCAGAGGCGCCGCATCATCGGCCTGGGAAAGGCGGGAGGCGATTTCCAGTGTGGAGCGAAGACGTTCGATTCTTCGCAGCTGGGACTGTTCCCGGTGCACAAGTGCCAGTGCCATGGAGAGAGAACCGGTGAGCATCAGTCCGGCGTCCACCATGTCCGGATCAGCGTGGCGTCCGGCAACGGCGAGGAGTCCCTGAAAGGGAGCAGCGGATGTGAGCGGGAAGCCGGCGGTCATGCGGTTGTTGTCGGATTTGATCACCCCGGCCGCCTCACGGTCGAGAACACTCTCCCAGAGTGAAATGGGACGAGCGGATGGCGGTTGCTGTCCATGTTCCGCCACCGTTTCCCAGGCGGGCTCGGCCGTCCGCCGAATTACAGCAATCCACTGTACGCCCAGTTCCGTGGCAATTTCCGCGAGTGCCGTGCGAAGCCACGAACTGGTGGCGACGGCCTGAAGAGCATCGGACAGCAGCCGTCCGCTCAGCTGCAGCAGCGAGCCGCTGTTTGAACCGGGTAACAGCAACGGCACCTGTTGTGCTGTCTTCCACTCCGTTGTCATCTGAGTTCGCCTTCCGTAACGCCCCTGGCCACCGAGCAGGTCGCCCGGATCGATCACGCGAGTGCTGACGCGCTATCAGGTCGATGATTCCGAGCGCCATCGGACTGATGGCGGGAAATATAGTACGTGTCGCGTGAAAGGTCAAACGCCTGCATTCGGGACTGTCCGGAGTCGTGGCAGTTCCATAGAATCGGCATGTGTAGATCCACGGAGAAAACTCACGTTGCGGGAGTCAATGCGATGGCCGTCCGAAAAAAGTCAGGTTCCTCGTCAGTTTCCGGGCGGAGTGCAGGCACGCTGCGACTGGGAGAGTATTTGATTCAGCGATTGCAGGATTTCGGGGTTCGGGATGTCTTTGGCATCCCGGGTGATTTTGTGCTGCAGTTCTACGGGATGCTGGAGCAGAGTCCTCTGCGTGTGATAGGGACAACGAGCGAGGCCTGTGCGGGCTACGCGGCAGACGGCTACGCGCGGATCAACGGAGTGGGGTGCGTGTGTGTCACGTACTGCGTGGGTGGTTTAAGTTTGTGCAACGCGGTGGCGGGTGCTTATGCTGAAAAGAGTCCTGTGATCGTGATCAGTGGTGCACCGGGTATGGGTGAGCGTCGAGCGGACCCGCTGCTGCACCACCGCGTACGTGATTTCCACACTCAGAGGGATGTGTTCGAGAAGATCACGATTGCATCTGCATCGCTGGAGGACGAGTTAACGGCGTTTCGTGAGATTGACCGAGTTCTGGCCGCGTGTGCTCGGTACAAGCGGCCGGTGTTTCTGGAAATTCCGCGAGATAAGGTGCTGGCGGAGTGTCCGTACCCTCATCGACCAGCAGAGGAGCAGCAGCGGAGCGATGCGGCGGCTTTGGCGGCAGCGGTTGCGGAGGCTCGGGAGATGTTGTCGGCGGCGAAACAGCCAGCGATCGTGGCGGGGATTGAGCTGCATCGATTTGGTTTGCAGGATCAGGTGCTGCGGTTTGCGGAGCAGAATCGGATACCGATCAGTGCAACTCTGCTGGGCAAGTCGGTGGTGAGTGAGCGGCATCCCTTGTATCTGGGTGTTTATGAGGGTGCGATGGGTCGTCAGGAGGTTCAGGCCTACATCGAGAGCAGCGACTGCGTGGCTCTGCTGGGCGCATTTATGAGCGACATCAATCTGGGTGGGTTCACAGCCCATCTGGATCCTGCTCGATGCATCTACGCCACGAGTGAAAAACTGAGGATTGGGCATCACTATTTCCACGATGTGCTTTTCAGCGACTTCATGCAGGCGCTGGCAGCACCGGAATTTGCGGTCAGGCGGAAGGCTCCTCGGATTCACCAGCCTGAAGTCCGAGCGTGGAAGGCGGTACCGGAAGCGGCCATGACCATCAGTCGATTATTTGCGAAGATCAACGCGATTCTGGATGACAATCTTGTCGTGGTCGCGGACACAGGCGACTCACTGTTTGCTGCTGCCGATCTGGCGATCTCGCAGAGGACAGAGTTTTTAAGCACTGCGTATTACACGTCCATGGGTTTTGCAATTCCGGCAGCAGTTGGAGTGCAGGCGGCCAATCGCAACCTGCGACCGCTGGTGCTTGTGGGCGACGGTGCGTTTCAGATGACGTGCATGGAGCTTTCCACGGCGGTGCGGAAGCAGTTCAATCCGATCGTTGTGGTTCTGAACAACAAGGGTTATTCGACTGAGCGTTTTATTCAGGAAGGTCCGTTCAACGACATTCACAACTGGCAATATCATCGACTCCCGGAACTGCTGGGTTCCGGCTGGGGATTTGAAGTGCACACGGAAGGTGATCTGGAAAAGGCGTTTCGTGCAGCGCTGGCCAATGTGGACTGTTTCAGCATCCTGAACGTTCACCTCGACAAGCTCGACGTGAGCCCTGCGCTGAAGAGACTGGCGGCACGTCTGGCGGAGCGTGTCTGAGTTTGCTTTTTTTACCGATGACATGAAACGGCAAATCCGAACAGATGTTCTGGCCACGGTGCTGTCACTGATGAGCCATCCTGCCGCCTTGCAACGGCGCTCTGATCCAGCCAACTCTCTGTGCGCACTTTTCTCTCCAGCCGAATCGCGTTGCCTGACGGCTCTTTCCAACCGGAACCCTCTGGGCGCCCACTGGCTCCCGTCCCTGCACTTTCCGTTCACCCCACACCCGGCAGCTGACCGCTGACCCGCTGGAGAAAATTATGGCTGACAAAGGACGCAAACACCATCGCGGTAGTCACCATCGTCAAGGCGACAAAGTCCGGGTCGATCTGCGGAGAAATCGTCAGTCGCGTGCTCGCAGCCAAAACCTGACTCACCAGATGCTTGACAACGAGGACACAGCAGCAGATACGCCGCAGTCTGAACGCGTCACGGCTCGGGGTGACCTGTTCCGACGTCGGACGATGGTAGGGGTCCGAGCCGAGGGCGACCAGTTGCTGCGAGTGGTTGATGAGTCGACCTGTCGACGTGGTCGTGTGGTCAGTTTTATTGGTCTGACGATTCAGGTTCGCTGTGATTCCACTGGCGAAGAGTTTGCATGTTCGGTTCGTGGCATTCTGCGATCGCTGGCCCGCGATGCTCGCAACGTGGTGGTGACCGGTGACTGCGTACTGTTCAGGCAGGAAGGCGATGCGTGTCAGGGCGTGATCGAACGTGTCGAGCCCCGCCATGGGATACTCTCGCGGGGCAGTCAGGGGCGTGAGCACATTCTTGTGGCCAACATTGATCAGGTGCTGATTGTGGCCTCAGCCGCGGATCCCGAGTTTCGCCCGCAGCTGGTGGACCGCTATCTGATTTGCGCCGAGGAGCGAGGCATACTTCCGATCGTCTGTGTGAGCAAAATCGATCTTGCTGACCTCCGCTCGATGCTTCCGAATCTCCGGGCGTTCGCTCGGGCTGGCTGCGTTGTGGTGCCGGCCAGTATTCGCACGGGTCAGGGAATTTCCAGGTTGCGACAATTGCTGGCGGGCCGTCAGACAGCGGTGAGTGGCCAGAGCGGAGTCGGCAAGTCATCACTGCTGAACGCCATCGACCCGGCACTGGGACTGGCGACGGCGGACGTCAGTGGCTGGACTCATAAAGGCACTCACACGACTCGTCGTGCGCGACTCGTCAATCTTTCGATGGGTGGCTGGGTCTGTGACACTCCGGGTATTCGCCAGTTTGAGCTCTGGAATCTGACTGGTGACGACGTGGGCGGTTACTTTCCGGAGTTTCGTCCTTTTCTGCGTTATTGTCGGTTTCCGAACTGCGCGCATTCGCATGAGGAATCGTGTGGTATTCGCCAGGCAGTCAGCAGTGGTCTGCTGTCCGAAGTGCGTTATGCGAGTTATCTCAGACTCCGCGAGGAAGACATCTGGGCCTGGAAGAACCCGGCTCGGGGTCAGCCCGGTTCGCGGGATGAATCCTGAAGAACGCGGGATTCCACACCCACGGGTTGTTGCCGCGGCACGCGTGGGCACTTCACGGCAGCAGGCCGAAGGTCACCGTGGCTGGTCGCTCGCTGCTGCGATGAATGCGATGGCTGGCTTTCCGGAAATCTTCGGGTTTGGCAAAGTAGATATTCGGCACGAACGTTTGCGGATTTCGATCGACAAGCGGGAACCAGGTGCTTTGGATCTGCAGCATAATCCGGTGCCCGCGACGAAACCGATGCAGCACATCCAGCAGTTCCAGTCGAATTCTGGCGGGTTCGCCAGGCCTGAATGCTTCAGGACGTTCATAGGAGTTTCGAAAACGCCCGCGAAGCACTTCGCTGCGGACCATCATCTGATAGCCGGGCAGCTCCTGCGGATCGGTGCCATCGGGAAGGACATCGATCAGCTTGACAATGAAATCAGCATCGGTGCCGGTCGTCGATACATCGAACTCTGCCAGCAGCGGACCGGCCATGGTGATGTCTTCGCTGAGTACTTCGGTCTGGTAGACAAGCACATCCGGTCGCCGTGCAGCGAACCGCTGATCTTCCACCATGTACTCCACGGTCATCCGATTGGTAATGACTTCCGTGTAA
>JBJTOP010000327.1:0-1983 GCA_046074645.1 Planctomycetaceae bacterium
GGGTTGAAAACTTGAATAATCACAGGGAATCAGAATTTTCTTACCCCGCTGCAAAGCCGGAAGAATACTGAACACCAGCTGTAATCTGCAGGCTGCGAAATGGCTGGGGAATGAGGTACCTCAGAATCTTTAATCACTGCCGCCAAGAAACAAAACTGGCACCGTTTTTGGGTGGATTTCGAAAATTTTCCACGGGGCCGCTACGCCCCCAATAAGCCATATGACGACACGCTGCTCGAAGGGGAGAGGGGGGATTGAGGGCGATTTTTGCCCGGATGGAGAGAACTTCAACGCCATTGGGCTGCCGCCATGCGGCTGAGCGGATGCTCGGTGGGGGCGTCGGGGCGGTTTGTGTTGGCTGTCTTGTTGCGCTACTGTGGGTTCAGAAATGTTTCGATTGCATTGAGGCCGCGGACGAGCAGTGGCATTGAGGCAGCGAAGCTGAGTCGTACGTAGCCAGGGGCACCGAAGGCATCACCGCTGACGAGTGCAACGTGGGCGCGTTCGAGGAGAGCGGTGCAGAGGTCTGTGGCGTTATTTACTGGGGCGCCCTGGCCCAGCGGTTTTCCGAAGTAGCTGCTGACATTGAAGAACACGTAGAAGGCTCCGCCGGGTTCTGCGAAGCTGATTCCGGGGATGGCTCGCAGCCGTGCTGAGACGTAGTCGCGTCTGCGAACGAATTCCTGGCACATTTCGGCAACGCATTCCTGGGGGCCGGTGAGTGCCGCGAGTGCCGCGTACTGGGAGACGCTGCAGGGATTGGATGTCTGCTGGCTTTGCAGTTTGTTGATGGCGGCACTGACGTTGTCGGGGGCGAGGGTCCAGCCGATACGCCAGCCGGTCATGGCGTAGGCTTTGCTGACACCATTAACGATCACCGTGCGTTTACGGACTTCTTCGCCGAAGGAGGCGAAAGTGCGGAACTGGTGTCCCGGATAGATCAGTTTGTCGTAGATTTCGTCAGACAGCACGATGATATCCTTTTCGACCGCGACGTCCGCGAGTGCCTGCAGGGTGCTGACGGGGTAAACGCCTCCAGTGGGGTTGCTGGGGCTGTTGAGCATGAGCATGCGGGTGCGTGGGGTGATGGCGTTTCGGAGTTGTTCGGGGGAGAGGCAGAATCCGTCCTTCTCGAGAGTTTCAACGAGCACTGGGCGGGCACCGACCAGTTCGACGAGGGCGGAGTAGCTGACCCAGTAGGGTGTGGGGATGATGACTTCGTCGCCGGGGTCGCAGCAGGCTGTCAGAACATTGTGGAGGCAGTGCTTGGCTCCGTTTGAGACGGTGACTTCGGAGGGCTTCCAGGTCACACCGTGATCACGTCGGAAGGCATCACAGATGGCCTGACGGAGTTCCTGGATACCGACGGCTGCGGTGTAGCGAGTGTGTCCGGCGTCCATGGCAGCTTTTGCGGCATCGCGAATGTGGGCAGGTGTGATGAAGTCTGGTTCGCCCACTGTGAACTCCATCACGTCGATCCCTTTGGCTCGCAGTTCCCGAGCTTTTGCGGCGGCGGCGAGAGTTTCGGATGGCTTGAGCAGGTTGACGAGTGATGAGGTGTGCATAGCGAAGAATATGGCGGAGTTAAGAGAAGGTGGCGACGCAGGGACGCGTTGGGAAGGACGCTTGAGTGTACCGCGGAAGTGCCTGGTTCCGGGTTCGTGGGCGCGTTCGGTGTTTCAGATTCCCGACGAATGGAATGGGTATGATTTCTGAGGGTGGTGGGCTAAGGAAGCAGTCGGCAGCTGTGTCGTCAGTTTTTCGAGTTGTGTTCGGCGGGAGCACGTTCGATGAGGTAGAAGGCGCTGTCAGCGCGCAGATTGGCAGCTCTGAGTCGATCCACGGCGCGGCCGCGAATGATGGGGCTTTCACGGACGATACGAAAGCCGATACGTTCGATCAGCGCGCGGAAGTCGAACATGGACATGAAATGGACGTTTGGGGTTTCGTACCATTCGTAGGGGAGAGCTTCGGTGACGGGAG
>JBJTOP010000328.1:0-7722 GCA_046074645.1 Planctomycetaceae bacterium
AGCCGGCGGTGCCGTGACTTTCACGGTGAAACTGGATTCTGAACCACTGGCCAATGTCACCATCAATCTGAGCTCCAGCGACGCCACCGAAGGCAGCGTGACGCCAGCATCGCTCGTGTTCACATCCGCCAACTGGAATACGCCGCAAACCGTTACGGCAACGGGGCTGAACGACGCAATCGATGATGGCGACATTGCATGGACCGTGGTGATTGCCGCCGCAACTTCCTCCGATTCCGGCTACAACGGTCTGAACCCCGCCGATCTGGCGCTCACCAACACCGATGATGATACCGCCGGAATCAACGTCTCGGGCCCTTCAGGCACCAGCACTACCGAAGCCGGTGGAGCGGTCACATTTACGGTGAAGCTGAATTCCGAGCCGCTTGCCGATGTCACCATCAGTCTCAGTTCCAGTGACTCCACCGAAGGCAGTGTGTCGCCGGCACAGCTGACATTTACTGCAGCTAACTGGAACACCGCCCAGACAGTCACGGCCGCAGGTATGGACGACCTCGTAACCGATGGAGACATTTCGTGGACGGTGGTCGTTGCGGCCGCCGTATCCACCGATGCCTCCTACAACGGACTCGATGCTGCCGACGTTCAGCTTGTGAATATCGACAACGATACTCCAGGAATCAACGTTTCCGCTCCTTCAGGCACTGCAACGACAGAAGCCGGTGGGGCGGTCACATTTACCGTGAAGCTGAATACCCAACCGCTGGCTGATGTGACGATTGCCGTGAGCAGCAGCGATGCAACAGAAGGCAGCGTTTCAACCAGTCTGCTGACCTTCACCGCAGCCAACTGGAACATCGCACAGACGGTAACAGCCACCGGCATCGACGACGCTGTCGATGACGGAAATATTGCCTGGACCGTGATTCTGGCTGCCGCTGTCTCCACGGATTCCGTCTACAACGGGATCAATCCAGCAGACGTGGTTCTGTCCAACACAGATGACGATACTGCCGGAGTCACGGTGTCTTCGCCATCGGGCACGGTCACCACGGAAGCTGGCGGGGCGGTCACATTCACCGTAAAGCTGAATTCCGAACCCACCGCAAACGTCACGATTGCCGTCACCAGCAGCGATGCGACGGAGGGCAGCGTTTCAACAAGTCTGCTCACTTTCACCTCGACAAACTGGAGTGTCGCGCAGACTGTAACGGCAACCGGAGTCAATGATGCGGTCGATGATGGTAACATCGTCTGGTCTGTTGTGCTCGCAGCCGCCACATCGACGGATTCGACCTACAACGGCATCAATCCGGCAGACGTCTCACTTTCCAACACGGACGATGACACGGCCGGCATCACTGTTTCCACACCTTCGGGGACGGTCACGACGGAAGCTGGTGGAGCGATCACCTTCACTGTGCGGCTCAATTCCGAACCCGTGGCAGATGTCACCATTGGTATCAGCAGCAGTGACACCACGGAAGGCAGCGTCTCGCCCGCAAACCTGACGTTCACGGCAGCCAACTGGAATACTCCCCAGACGGTAACAGTGACGGGGGTGGATGACACGATCTACGACGGCACCATCGCCTACACTGCGGTGATCGCCGCTGCCGCCTCGACGGATGCTCTTTACAACGGAATCAATCCCGCCGATATCTCCCTGACCAACACCGACAATGATTCGCCACCAGCCACCAAATTCTATGCTGTGGACGACGCTGCACCGGACCGAACGTTTGAATATGCGGCGGATGGAACGCTGATCGAATTCTACGGAATCAGCACCAGCAATTCCGCGCCACGCGGAATTGCCACGGTCACCGCCGGTGACAGGCTCTGGGTGGTCGATGCATCCCGGACCGTCTTCGTCTACAACAATAGCGGCGGTCTGCTTGGATCCTGGACCGCAGGGACGCTCGCCAACAACGCCACAGTCGAGGGCATCGCCACCGACGGAACACACATCTGGATCGTGGACGCCCGAGCCGATCGAGTGTACTACTATGCAAACGCCGCCTCGCGGCTCACCGGGACTCAGACGGCCACCGCCAACTTCGCACTGGCAACTGGTAACGCCACTTCAAAGGATGTTGTCTTTGGAAGTCAGAGTGGAGTCAATTATCTGTGGGTCGTGGATGATGCCGCGACCGACCGAGTCTTCCGCTACACACTGAACTCGGCCGGCGTGTCCACAGCGTCCACTTCATGGCTGATCAATTCCGCAAATGCCCGCCCCACCGGAATCACCCTCGATCCGTCCAACGGTTCGATGGACATCTGGATCTCCGACAACAGCACCGACCGAATTTATCGCTACGCCAACGGCCGCACGCTGACTGCTCCAGCCCTCACCAGCTCATTCGCTCTGGCCGTCGCCAGCGGCAACGGGAATGTGCAGGGAATCGCTGACCCGCCACCCGTGGCCATCGAAAGCACACTGGCCGGGTATCAGCTGGAGGCCCCTGAGCAGACCGTCAACGATACACCGGCTGTCAAGGGATCGCGTTCGCTGATTATCAGTCGCCAGGACTCCACCACGACGACTCTGGTGACCAGCAACAGTCAAAGAAGCAGCGGAGTTCGTGCGAACAGCGGTCGCCGTCAGTCGCTGCAATCCGCCACGTCTGCCAACCACCAGCTTTCAGAAAGCACGGTCATCCAGGGTACAGAATGCTCCGCCAGCCTCTTTGATCGCACAGAAGATCTGGACGCTGTCTTCAGCGACGCTGTCGATATCAGTCGACTTCTGCTGAAGTAAAGGCCTGCAGAAGCGTGGCAGGGTGAAACGCTGTGCGAGGCGGGAGTCATTGTGGTTCCCGCCTCGTCTCATTTCACTTGCGAACCATCACCTCTGAACCGCTCCCCAGCAGTCCAAAGACATCCTTGATGTCCGTGTCACCCAGATGAATGCAGCCGCGTGAGGCAGCTCGGCCGATGGACTCAGGGTCGATGGTTCCGTGAATACCAATGTGATTGCCGAGCCCGATCCAGTATTCGCCGAGCGGATTCTCGGGGTCATCCGCCTCGACGACGCCACCGTCCGGATCGTACCAGACCGGGTTTTCCAGTTTCTCCTGAACGCTGAATCGGCCGACGGGAGTTTTTCCGTCTTTACCGGTTCCAATTCGGTAGTCACGGACATACCAGCCGTGAACGTGCACGGTGAGAGTAAAGGCGGAAAGGTCAACGACCGCTCCAAAGGGGCCACGAACAACTTTCAGTTCCTGGCCGGCCTGAAGTTTTGCAGGCGTGATGCGGTTGAGTTTTGCGAGGTACTGCCAGGGGACTTCGTACTGGCGACCAATGCTTTCCAGAGTCTCACCGTATTCGACCACGTGCGGTTCGCCAAACTGACTTTCCGAAGACTCAAAGATTTCGGCAGCTGTCTGCTGGAGCAGCGGGCGGACAGCACGACGTTGAGCAGGATACTTCCAGTACAGACGCGAAAGTTGAGCGTGTGCATCGAGCACATGGCCGGATTTCAGAAATGTGCGGGACTGCTGCAGAGTGTCTGCAAAGTCGGCGTGCAGAATCTCGCTCTGACTGCCGTTTTCCGGCGGGCTGTCGTCGCTGAGGTCCATTCCGGCTTCGCCAGCATCCGATTCGGTTTCGTAGGCAGCGGGTTTCACACCGCGGTCGCGAATGGGTCTCGGGCGGGGCCGCCAGCGACCGGCATTTTCCGTTTCTCGCAGTGCAGCGTCATCAACAGGTGGTTCAGAGAGTTCCGACCATTGTGGCGAATCTTCGGAATCCGCACTCCACTCGGTATCGGGAGCCGCGTCCGGCCCGGAAACGGGGTCATCGCCATCCGCCACGGCGTCGGTGTTGAGGCCGGCCACTTCGCCCGTGGGAATGCTCTGCACGCGAGGGAAAAGATCCAGAGCCCAGATCGTGAAGACTGTCGCACCGATGCCGGTAAGCCACCAGTAAAGCGGGACGCGGGGGGTGGTGTTCTGGGCAAAGGGTTGCATGCCGGAGTCCTTTCCGAAGCGGCGTCAGGAAGTCGAACGCTGAAATTCTGACAAATCTGTTCTGAAACCGCTACGGCGATTTCAGGAAACTGCCCGGGCTTGAACAGCCCTCGCACCATTTCCTGGAAAACCACGAACTCAGCGTCATTCGGGGGGCCGCAAAACACCGTCAATGCTGAAAATGCACGATTTGGTCAGCCAAACCGGCCACTGACAGAGTGGTGGCCCATCGCAGATTCCCCTCAGGTGCACACCATGCAGCGTTCTCCTGTGATCATCGTCGGAGCCGGACTTGCTGGGCTGTGCTGTGCCCGCGAATTGCAGCGGCGCCAGATTCCCTGGCTGCTGCTGGAGGCCAAACATCGCGTCGGCGGGCGCGTACAGACCGACACGGTCGATGGATTCCTCATTGATCACGGATTTCAGGTCCTGCAGACCGCATACCCGGAAGCCCGTCGCGAACTGCAGTACGACTCGCTGCGGCTGCGCCCGTTTGCCCCCGGCGCCCTCATTCGCACGCAGGGGCGGTTCGTTGAAATGGCAGACCCCTGGCGCCGCGCCGGAAAGCTGCTGACGGTCCTCTTCAACGGTGTCGGCACATTCAGTGACCGCCTGCGACTGGCCTGGCTCCGCGCCTCCCTGCACCGTCGCCCTCCACAGTCCGCCTGGCAGACTGACAACCCCGACTGCAGCACTGCTGACTACCTCCGCCATACCATCGGTTTTTCAGAAGACATCATTCAAAGATTCTTTCGCCCGTGGTTTGCTGGTGTATTTCTTGAACCGGATCTGGCCACCTCCAGCCGCATGTTTCGTTTTCTCTTCGGTACTTTTGCCGCCGGTGACGCCGCACTGCCCGCGGATGGTATGGAATCGATCCCGCGACAGCTGGCGACTGATCTTCCGCCTGCCAATCTCCGCCTGAACTGCAAAGTGCGATCGGTGGACAGGCAGTCGGTGACTCTGGACAGCGGCGAAACCCTCACCGCCAGCGCCGTGGTGCTCGCCGTCGAAGGCCCCGCCGCCGAACAGCTTACCGGCGGACGACTCAAATCTTCCGGGTGCTGTGCCACCACCTGCTTCAACTTTGCCGCCGACAAGGCCCCCTTCCCTGACCCTCTGCTGGTGCTCAACGGTGACGAAAGCGGTCCGATCAACAATCTTTCCGTGATCAGCAATATCGCCCCGGAAACCGCGCCCCGCGACAAGGCTCTAATCAGTGTCTCGCTGATTGGGGACTT
This sequence comes from Planctomycetaceae bacterium, assembly GCA_046074645.1. Classification (GTDB taxonomy): domain Bacteria; phylum Planctomycetota; class Planctomycetia; order Planctomycetales; family Planctomycetaceae; genus SXXK01. The sequence continues at coordinate 5,180 of JBJTOP010000328.1, forward strand.
TGGAAACCGTTTGAGTGAAATCGAGGCGGCCGTCCGCGCCCAGCTGACAGACTGGTACGGGCCTCGAACAGCCGAGTGGCGTCTGTTGAAGACCCACATTATCCGCTGTGCCCTGCCCCAACAGCTGCCGGACAGCACCAGCCACCCCGACGGCGGCCGGTCAACATTCGAGGGCCTGCATCTTTGCGGCGACTTTGTCTCTACCGGCTCCATCCACTCCGCCATGCTCAGCGGCCGCCTGACCGCCGCACGCGTGGCAGAAAACGTGACCGCAGAATCCCTGCAGTCACCCCCTTGATTCACTCAGACTTCATCACAGGAGTCGTCACGAACATGGAAATCAGCGGTGCCTTCATCAGCAGCCTGCTTGCTGCTCAGGGACTGGACTGTCATGTCACACAGGATCGTGAGCTGACAAGTTCGGTGACCAGTTCGTGGGGAGTCGACTGGAATGAAGACATGATCGCCCGCGATCTCATGCAGAATTTCTTTGATGCGAATCGGGAGCAGCTCGATGATGTATCTGTCAGCGATTCAGGGAGAGACATCACAGTTTCAGCGCCCACGGTCTTCAATCTCGATCGACTGTTCTATCTGGGAAGCGAAAAAGGCGAGGACGATGTGGGACATTATGACGAAGGGTTTAAGGTCGCTGCTGTATGTCTGCTCCGCAACCACGCCGTCGTTCCAGTGTGCGTATCCGGCGATCGCGCTGTTGCCCAGGCAATCGCAGACACGCCAGTCGCCAGCACGGATATGCGTCCACTGACATATCGTTTTTATGAAGTAGAACCAGGAAAAGCAGGCACGCGATTGCTGCTGCCACGGTGCAAACCGAAGCTCGCAACGGCAATCCGAAACGGGATGACGCATTTTTTCACACTGCAAAGCCTCTGCTGGGAAAGCTCGTCTGGGGAAACCCAGCCGATTTTGCGATTTACGAATCGAGCACTCCCGAGGGCCACTTGTTCTATCGCAACCTGAAACGGGGCGAAATGGAAAACATCTCGCTCGTTCTGGTACTTAACAAATCCTACCAGGCAATGGAGCGAAAAACGGCCAGTGATCGTGACCGAAACTTCTTCGGTGGAGAGATCATGAACCTGTTTTTCAATCTGTTCGTTCGGTATGGAGCGTCGGGAAACCTTGCTGCCAGTAAAATCATCGTCAGAGCCGCAGAATCAATCTGGCAGAAAGGACATAGTCTCCTCGCTGAACTGGCCCATTCCCAGCGCGGAGGTTGGCCGGAGTCGGCAACCCGCGAGATGTTCCGTGACCGTTATTACACTGCCGGCTGGCAACAGAAGGATCCAGCAAAACAACTTGAAGTGGAGCGTCTGCTGATTATCTGGAGGGACGAAGGACTTCGCGAACTGCCGCAGTACTTCAGGAGCTTTGGTGTCCATTGTCCCGAAGATGCTCTTTCGGAAGTGTGGAAGAAGGCCGCCGATGAGGCGAAACGCCTGCGATTGAGACTTGCTCGCCGACCATCCTCGGCTGAGCAGAAATCCATGTCTGTACTGACTCGATGTCTGCAGTGCTTCGCACCCGCAGTCACTGCCGTTTTCAACAGCGGCAAACTTGACTACACGGTGGCCTAGACAGAAACTCTGCCCGGTGGATTACGAAGCGGACGCGGTTACAGGTCCCGCGAGGTGTTCATCGCCGCCCAACTCTTTCTCTCCGAATTCTCTCGCACCCTCGCCGTCTTCCTGCATGAGCACGCCCACATCTTCGGACATGATGGAAGTCGTGGATTCAGCGACGCCTTCACTAAAATGCTTGAAGCCACCGTCGAAGGAAGAACCCTGCTTGACGCATTCGAGACCGAATGGAACCATTGCGTGTCCGCTGTACGAGCGGAACGAGATGCCAATTGCCAGGTGGCAAATCGCACAACACAGGAAACACTGGATCAGTTGTCAAAGGAAGAAATGCAGTCGATTCTTCAGACATTGCCGGAAGAAACACTGATTAATCTGCTGTCCGCAAAAAGAGTGTGGCCGCACTTGCGGTGTGAGACCAGTGAAAACTGGTGGTGTGGGAAAGTGGTCTTCATGCGATGCTAGGCGGGTGTAACAAACCCAAAGACGCAGGGCATCGAAGCCAGTGATGAGCATGACAACTGCAGAGGAATTGAGCAAATCAGATGTGCTTGTGAAATTGGCCGTGATGCTCTCTCCCTTGATTGAGGAAGCCGTTCGGCAGGGTATGGTGATCAAAGAGTTTGAACGTGGACTGCTCGGGGGGTTGCTTTCTACCGGCAGACACATGATCGACCAGTTCCTGCTTGCTCAGGGAGACGGCGACCTTGGCGAGACGACCGCTCATCCCGCCGACAGCAACGATGACCAAACGACCGAGCCTCGAAAGATCCACCGAAGCCCTGAACTGGCTGCCAGAATGCTGCGAACAGTCTTTGGCGAACATGAGTTTTCCGCTTACGTGTATCGCGAAGGAGAAGATCGCCGCAGTCCGATCGTGCGAAGACCTGTGGACGAGCGGTTAGGAATCTCTGGCGATCGGTACTCGCCACTGCTGCA
>JBJTOP010000329.1:0-22585 GCA_046074645.1 Planctomycetaceae bacterium
CTCCGCCAATCCACCAGCAGCACCCCCGTCAAGACGCAGCGTTTCATGCAGGTCCGACTCGATCGCCTCGCCGAAGAAGTACTCGGCATGGTCCAGCGGATGGAACCATCAACCGTCAGTTCCCGTCAGATCATTGGTCGCTTCCCAGCCATGCTCCAGGCCTTCAACGTGGGCACGACCGCCCACGCGGGCCCGGGCTATGCCCGACTTGTCACACTCCTGCCACAACACGCCGCAGCTAACCTCGCCGCCGGCACTCTGCTCACCTGGAACCAGTCACTGCTCACCAACTTCGAAGAACCCAAAATCACCAAAGGCAGCGGCACAGCCATCCCCGACAAACTTGCCGATCGCCTGAAAATGAAAGTGCTCGTCGATTTCCGCCGCACACCACTCCAGGAAGCCTTCGGCTACATTGGCGAATCCATCAAAACCGACGTCTCAATCGACGGTGACGCCCTCAAAGGTGCCGGCTTCACACAAAATATGCCCCAAACCCTCGACCTCGGCGAAGTCACCGCACTCGAAGCCATCAATGGCATCCTTGAAAAATACGCCCAGGAACGCGACCCCCTCGTACTCATCGTTGACGAAAAAAACAAAAAACTGCTCCTCAGCACCAAAGTCAAATCCGAAGCGGATGGACTCAAGCCGTTTGATACGAAAAAGCAGTAATCCACGGCAAAAGGCTGCAGCATGAGCTTCTCAGAGTTTGTCTTCGTTCGTCATTTTGTGGCACTGCGATCCATGTTCAGCTCGTTTGGTGCCTCTCCAGCCGTCACGGGCGACGCAAATCCGCATACGCTGCTCGTACTCATTCTCACCGTCCTCGACCGCAGGGATCTCCTGCACTTTGAAAACTGGAGCCTCAGCGGCCTGCAAATTGCCACTCTTGGTACCCACAAAAATTCCAGTTTCCGCAACCGGATCCTTGCGGCCATCAGCCAAAAACAGGCATCATCGCACCACGGAGAAGATTTCTCCCAGCTGCTCGACAACTCTTTGTCTGATCTCCTCACTCTCCGCCGCGCAGCTCACATCAGCGAAGATGCTGATGCCCGAAACCACTGCACCACAGCTCTGATGCGACGGCTAAAGGCGGTTCAGAAGGATCTGACACACTTCCTCTCCATGCTTCTCTGCTTCAGCGAAAACGAGGACATTTCGGACCGACTGAAACAAAACTTCATGGACAGACTCCCCCGAAACGTCCATGCAGCCCAAGTGTTCCCGTCTCGCACTATTACGTCCCTGGTCAGCTGTGGCACTTTTCAATTGATCCACGGAAAGTCACTGATTCACGAGGAGGAACTCTTTCGCTCCCTGCTGCATTACTGTTTCGAGCAATCGGAGTGTATCCACCGGGACATGGATTATACCACATTTATCGCGAAACAGAGCCGGGATCCTGCGGAGTCATTGTTCCTCCATGCTGCGCACCATCAGGGGGTACAGCTATCGTCAAGAAAGATCGTCCTCGCGTTGGTTTACGGCGGTTTTCCCCTCAGCTCTTTCATGCCCACCCCAGAGAATCCCACACCGTTGTCAGAGCGACAGGGTAAAGCCCTGCAAAAGCTGATTCTCGCATGGCGTTCAATCTCATGCAGATTCTGAAAAATTTTGAGCGCGTCACGAAATCCTGTGCGTATTGCTGTCTGTCAGGTTCATTTCTTCAGTATTTCTCGCTTGCCACTGGGGAGTAAATTGTGCAGCCGCAATTGAGTCCTGAAGTGTCCTGCGAAAAAATCCAGCAACTTTGGGAGAGGGAAAAACGGGATCCTCCGCAAAGTGAAGCAGTGCTCGCACACATTCGTGCCGAACGGGATCAACTTTTCGAAGGCCTTTACAACAGAGTCTTCCCAAACCTCGTGCGTTACCTCCGTGCCTTTTCAAAAACGCCAGTCATGGCCACGGAAGATGCTGAATTTCTGGCAAATGGTGTCATGACCCGGATTTACCTGGCATTGAAGGACGGGCGTTTCCAGTCCACAAAGGCGTTTGCTCCCTGGTGTCACCAGATCGCCAGGCGTGCATTCCTTGATTCACTCCGCAGGCCCCCACAATCAAATCAGCTTCTCGTCGATGATCTTGCCGATGAACCGGCCACTGACGAATCAGTAAATACTTCCAGTAAAAAAACTGTGCAGGACCTGCTCGGAAGACTTCCCGAACAGGATCGGCAAATCGTGGAACTGTACTACCTCGAACAAATGCCCCTTCCCGAGATCGCTCAGCGATTCGGTGGAACCGTCGCCTCCGTCCGCAGTCTGCTGTACCGCATCCGGAGAAAACTTCGCCACGCAGCAAACCCCTGAGCACAAGGAGCAGCGAGAATGAAACACACTGATCAAACCGACACTCACAAGCCCGGAACTATGAACATCGAATTCACTGCACCCGCGTGCAACCAGCCCAAGGCAGCTCTGTTCGAACTCGCCAGCGCTGAGCGTCAGAATCTTCCTTTGACAGAATCACTCGAAGCTGTCAGGCATCATCTGGAACAGTGCAGCGAATGTGCCGATCTGTTCGTGAGCGCCTGGTTTTTTGCCACCACGGAGTTCGAAGATGATGACAAACTGCTCGCTCAACTTCAGCAGGCAGCAAAACTGACACCGCCAGGCACCAGCGCCGAAGTACTGCGGTTTTCCGAATGGATCGAAAAACTGATTCACGATCACGATCTGCCTGCCTCAAGAGTATTCAAACTACTGGACAAAGCAGACACCGATGAACTCCGACAGGCCGACGAAGACTCGTGGTTTGTCTGCCTTCAGAGCATGAGACTGGAGCTGAGCCCCAACGTTGCCGCGGCTGTGACCAGATGGTCACACATCGCCGCCCGTCGCTCCGCAGCGCAGCTCCCGTGTGCGTTGCGGCCTGAATTTCCGGACGCAGAATTCCCGCCATCCACCGAGGGCTGGGACGCCGCAATCGCTCGGCTTGCAGAAGAAATGAACCTGGACATGACAGACTGCATTCAGGCAATTGCCGTAATGACGGCCGAGTTTTGACGAAACAAACGAGAGTAAGTTCGGCAGTAATTCTATTGGGCACGGAAAAAGGATGGCCAGCACTGTGAGTGTCGAAACAACGTCACCGGCTGGCCTCCGCGCCGTCATATCCTCGCTCAGCGAACTGCGCCACGGCTTGCCAGCTCATCGAGCCGAAGATGTCGTGCGACCGTTGATCGCTCGAATCAGAAACATCTGTGGAATCGAAGGCGATTCCGCAGGTAAATTCGATCTCCTCTCTCAGGCTGTTGTTCTGACTGTCGATCTTCCCTTCCGCTTTCGCGGCACCTCCGGAAATCACTGCATCCTGCTGGGATCCATCAATCAGGAGTCGATCCAGGCGTTCGAGTCAGGAGTCAGAAACGCATCGGCATTTCGATCCATCGGGCTGTTCTTCTGCTTAACTCCCGGGAGTCGCCAGTATGTCAGCCAGCGAAGTGCTTTCCTGAATCGCTGGTGCGTCATTATCGACGCTGACGACATGCAGCGCGTCCTGACCTCTCCTCATGGACGCGACGCCCTGCGAGATTTGATTCTGGAACGCATTCCAAAAGAACAACTCGTCCCTTTTTCCACCTCAGCACCCGCTGAAGGCCCCTGTTTCGTTGGCCGAATCCCTGAACTTCGAGCGATGATCTGTGGTGATCAGGATTACGCCCTGTGCGGAAAAGGTGGCGCCGGAAAATCATCGCTCCTGAGACAAATGCGATGGAAACTCCGCAGCAGCCGCGATGATCGTTTTTCTCGCCTGGTTGAGGTCGAGCTGCAGGGAATTACGGATTTAAGGGAAGCGGCCCGTCGCATCGCCGTAGCCATCGACGCAAACAGATTCGCTCAGGAAGTCAGTGTCGCCAGCCTCGAACCCTTCCTGCGCCGGATTCGATCTGGTGACCGTCGCTTTCACGATGGCCCCATCGATCTGGTTCTCGACGAAATGGATAGTGTGCTGTCCACCGATCGGCGAAGTACAGTGCGACATCTCGCAGATCCCCATTCACCTCAGTACGAGGATCACGAGGACGGCACCTCACTGGACTCGAAGTACCCACTCATGCAGGCGTTGCGTCTGGCCAGAACTCAGGGCCTCATCCGGCTCACGATCTCCGGTCGCACAGAAACACAGCGAATGCTGGCCGATCCGGAGAATCCCTTCGTTGTCAATCAGTCAGCCGGGCGGCAACATGTTTCACGCCTGAAACTCATCGAGGTTGGCGCTTTGTCCGCTGCGGAAGCGCATTCAATGTTACTGGAACCCCTGCGAGACCTGAAGATTCTCAAGGAATCTCAGGTTCCAGAGATTCTCCGCCGTCTGGAGTGCTGCGAAGGGATCCCGTTCCACATCGCCGACCTCGGCCTCGACATCTTTGCTGGTCTCTCCTGATTTGTTCTCAGGTCTTTGACAACACAGGATCAAAAGTGCATGCAGGCTGAAGTGACCTCCCGGCGTCCCAGGTTTGAATTCGCCGACATTACGCGGAGTTTGGTAGAGCAGTTGTCGCGGCAGCTGAATGACCCCTTCGCCGCGGTTTTGCTGGGACCGCGAGGTATTGGTAAGCAGCAACTCATTGCCGATGTGCTTGACCTGCTCAGCAAATCCGGTCCACGCAAACTCCTGCGGCTGCGATGCGATGCGTTTCCTCGCATTGCCGCAAAAGCTTATTTACTGGATCTTGTCTCAAAGCAAATGCGCGATGCCTGTGGCGATGTCTCGTTGGAAGTGCGCAGTTTTGAGCAGTTTGAGCTGGTGATTTGCAGGCTTCTTGCGAGTCAGGATTTCCAGTTGACAATCGTGGTTTCAAACCTCGATACCCTGCCGACGTCACTTGCACGCCAATTGCTGATCCTCTTCCGATCTCTGCGGAGTCGGGAAACATCCTTCAACGGTCAGCTCAGCATTCTCATTACCGGTTCCGCGGATCTTGTCTCACTCGTCTACGGTGCCGATTCAGAATTCACTCCCGACCGGCAGCTGGTACTCAGCGGTTGCGACCAAACCAACTTCCGTGAAACGGCACAACGAGGTTTTCAGGCAGTCCTGCAGAATCTTCAGGACGATGTCTGGCACGTTTTGCACGAGTACACCGGCGGAAGTCTGCTGATGCTGCAGATCCTGATGGTTGCATTGTTCGACTTGCGCAGACGAAACCAGTCTTCCCATAATGCCTCGCTGCAGCGGCGGGAGCTGGATGAAGTGAACACTCAGCTGATCTGCGGCCACCATACTATTCTCGACGCCGTCACGCCGGCATTCACCCGTGCAGAAAACTCCATCGAGTCACTCAAGCTGCTTCGCGAGCTGCTTGCCGACGGCCTGACGCGTATTCCAGAAGTCGACCTCGACGGTGAACAGAATCGAACACCGCCACCGGCTGACATCGAACTCTGTGGTCTGGCGCGCCGCAACTCGAAGGGCGAACTGACATGGCATTCCCCCTTGATGAAAGCCGCCGCCCGGCAATATTTCTCGCACCGCGCCCTTGGCGATGCCTTTGCCTGTGTCGATGAATGGTCTGAAGCGATCTCCTGCTATAAAAAGGCCGAGACTGATGCAGAACCATGGATTTACACCGCGGGTAGTCGTCCCCGATTGTCCGCAGCGCAGCGTGCGTTCGAATCTCACCTGCATCAGCTTGTTGGCCAGCCGGAATGTACGCCGGAAAGGATCATTCAGTTCTTCGCCGATGCCGCCCGATTCGTGCTGGGCTTCGACGCCGTGTACTGCTTCCACAGACCCGAAGACGGCCAGCTGTGGATTTGTGATTCGCCACATGATTGCACGTTGGCTCCCTCGCCAGAAATTCACCTCAGCACGCTTCTGCCTCTGCACCCCATCGCCGCAGCTGCGACTTTACCGGTACTCGAACGCGCCGACTACCCTTTCGTATGGCTCATTGGCCTCCCGCGTCAGCCGGATTTCCCGGAACGTGTGCTGGTAATGTCCTCCCTCGAATCCAAGTCTCCCCTGACCGAAGTTCGCCGGCAGCAGACAAAACCGGTCGCCACCGCGTTTTGCGCGGCTATCACACGAGCCTGTCAGCTGTCCAGCCAGCGGATTGAGTCCCGGCAAAAGGACGACCTGCTCGATGCCCTCCCGGCAATATTCAAACTCTCCAGCAATGCTGCCGACAACGTCAGAACAGCCTTAAGGCACGCTGGTGAAATGCTGCGGAAAAAAGGTTATCGCCGCATCATGTTTTCGCTTGTGGATGAAAAGTCCCGACGAATTCGTGGAGTTGAGGATATCTGCGATAACGGTTTAGCCTCGCTGGCTGCCGTCACGGATTATCCCGTCCTCGCTCCCGATGATCGCCAACCCATCTATCGCGATATTCAGCAGGAATGCGTTCACCGCAATCAAACGCTGCGAATCCCGGATGCCGCCACTCACCCATGTACAAATAAACAGGCTGCCATTGACGGCAACATCAAAGCCCTTGTGCTTGTCCCCGTCCGGGCTGGTGAAAGGGGACGTGTGACAGGAACCATGCATGTCGAACGGCAGGACCGACAATTACCGTCCGATCACCAGGTCGATACGCTCGAATATTTTGCCGCACAGCTCGGCCACTCGCTCCAGACGGCGCACTCCATCGACCTGCTCTACAAGGCAATGAATGACGACCCGGATGCCGTCCTTCTCATCAACAACGATGAGCAACTCGCGTACGGAAACGATGAAGCCCAGCGAACGTTTGCAGCACTGCCAGCAAGTGGATGGATCAGTGATTCCCACGACATCTCCCTGTCGGAAATCGCAACGGAGCAGGTTCTGGAGGCGGTAGCATCCGCGAAGCAGAAAAAAATCCCGGTGTCGAGATTCACGGAGGCTATTGCCGGATACAGACGCGTGGTCACCGCATTACCACTCGACGACTGGAACGGCAACAGCGCCGGAATACTCCTGCGACTGCAGAACATTGAACGCACACATCTGTTGTTTGAAGCCATCAAAAGGATCACAGCAGCCACAGGCAAAGATGCGATCATCGCAGCCATCATGGAAAGCCTGCGCAAACTCGGTCATCAATATGCCCGACTGTATCTCCTCAATTCCGAGACTAACCTGCTGCAGGCCGTGGCGCAGTTCGGGTTTCCTGTCGGCAGCGAAGGCGAACGTGACTTCAACTCCGGGAGTTTCTGCCTGAGGTCGAAGCAGGAATCGCCTTCAAGCTGGCTGTGCTTCAATGATGGTGCTCCCCTCGTCCTTGAGCTTGCAGAAACCACCGACATCGAAAAACAATACACAACAGCCAGAGGACTGAAATACTCTCGCGTGAAGGACTCCGGCTGCGACAAGGACTATCTCAGGAAACAACTGGATGATAAGTGGGTTGAGATCCCTCTCCACACTCCCGAGGAATCTGAAATCCATGGTAAGATCACGACGGATGCCCCGGAAACGCTGACGCTGCACGAAGTCGAACACCTTAAGATTCTCGCAGAAGCCTGCAGTGCCGCCTTTTCCTCACTGCAGAAGCAACAGAGAATGCAGTCTCAATTCGACCTCACAAGGTGGCAGGACCTGAATCGATCCATACAGACGCTCTATCATGGGATTGTGTCGGGAATACGGGGTGTCAGCACGCGAGTTTCCGATTTACAGGACGCAACACAGATCCTGACACCCAAAGAGTCACTGGAGCCTCTGAAGGTGGATCTGCAAAGCGTGATTGATGATTCAAAAAAACGATACGAACGAGTGGAAAAATCCATCTATCGGTCGCCGGTTCAGCAAATCGACGTGCTTCGCGTGGTCATGGCAAGTCTCGCTCCGCTTGGACCGGAACGGCTAACTGTGTCGGTGTATGATGGCGTTTCCACCGATTCTGATACATCACACGTTTTAGTCGTGGACTGCGACGAGTTTGGTCTCAAAGTAGCATTTCAGGAGCTTCTGGAAAACTCGATGCTCGCTGTGCAGGCAAGCGGCAAACAGCGAAGTGCAGCCAGAATCGCACTCGAACTGCGTCGCCTGCGGGATAAGCACACCGACAACAGCATCATCCAGATTGACTATCGTGATAATGGCTGCGGCATTCCCCAGGGAGACCTGAATCGCATTTTCTCTCAGAACGTCACTCTCTGGCACCCGTCTGTCAAAAAAGGCAATGGCATGGGTCTGCATGTCGTTCAAAGCGCCGTCGTGCCTTATGGTGGGCGCGTCTGGGCAAAGGAGAATGCCGACGGAGCATGGTTTGTGATTCAACTTCCGGAATCATCTCGGCAACCTGCTACAGACGCTGTCGCTGACAGATGTCAAAATAAATCGATGGAACTTCAGGGTAAATCAAATGGATGAAAATCAAGGATCTGCATTATTTCAAGTGCTCGTAATTGAGGACAGTCGCCTGCTCCGCGAGGGACTATGTCGACGTATCGCCAAAAAATTTCCTCAAGTACAAATCACCGAAGCCGGAGACGCTGCTCAGGCAATGAGTGTTCTGCGTCGCGACAGTGACCCGTCCTCACCAGCGCCAGACGTTATCGTTTCTGATCTGCGACTTCCACGGACGGACGGTGACAATGATGAGATTCACGACGATCTCATTGAACTGTTGCGTCGGCAACAGGGGCGACTGATTCTGATTTCCGACTTCACGGACGAAGCAGACGTCAGAACAGTGATGGATAAGACAGAGGGGTTAGCCGACACTCTGATGTCCAAAAGATCGAACAATTTTGAAGACAATGTGCTGAGACGCATCCGCGAAATTCTCGTCAAAACAGCGTCCGATCGGATCATTTATCAATTTCAACGCCTTTACTCGCCTGACGCGGTCGCTTCGGATGCGACTGAAGAATTCGGAGCGGTTTCTCCGATGTCCCATGTCTTTCGCTCGGAACAGCTAGCGATCGATTACTGGGATTATCTCAACAACGAAGCTCAGGAACTCGTGCAGCACTACTATACCGTTTTCCGCAGAGAGGACGGAATGGTCGGGCTGCGGCCGCGGCGCCTGGGCGAAGGGGGAGGCAGATGAGCACATCTGAAGCCCCCTTTCCCCAGGCTCAGCAGTGGCCCGTTAGTGATTCAAACGGTGGCCATCTGTTCACAATTTCGTGGATATCGCGACCATCGTGTATCGGTACGCATTCACGAAAAGACTGTGTTGCAGGCGAATACGTCATCAAGCAATATCAAGAGGCCTTGCAGAAGCATTTCCGGACACTCACTGGGAGCGAGATCGGATTTGATCGCTGGAATTGTGCACATCCGCTGGAGGTCGAGGTTCGTAATATCCGTGATGATTTTCGAGGAAGATTGTGGGGCCAGGTAATCCTCTCCGAGGAACCGGGTTCAACGCAGCCAGGACTGTTGGTACGTCTGTCAAATCTGAATACAGACGCCAGTCCTGTGATCGCCTGCCAGCAGCGATTCGCAACTGTTCTCCACGAACTGGTGCACTGCTTTCAGTTTCACTCCCAGTTTGTCAGCGATTGGGTCTCTGCAACGATCGCGCAAAGCAGGCCTCGCCAGGTAACAAGTTACCGATCAGCCATGGGTTCGTTGCTGCACAGGTTTCCACTGCTGATTGAGAGTACAGCCTACGCGATTGAGGCGGAGTACAACGGTGAGATTGCGGATTGGCATAAGGGACTGTGGAACTGGGCGTGTTACCCGGAACGGGCGCTGGCTGCCGATGTCAGCGGCGTCTCCGCATCGCCGTTTCTGCAGTTTCTCCTGCGTGGCCTTGGTGGCCGTTTTGCTTCTGAGCTGTTTCGGTCACCCGTCGGCCAGCTGGACGGTACGCCAGTTACCGATCTGGATGCGTTCGCGGTACTCAATCTGGCAATTCAGCGAATGCCAAATGCAAGCGCACGATCATGGACTGGTCTTCGGGAAGCTTTTCGGGATTTCAGTCTCCGCTCAGCACTCGAAATTGCCCCGGACAGTCTGTTTGACACCAGAATCTTCGCGGCCGTCGGACCCAGAATGCGGTCTGGCATCTACCGACTGTCACAACCGGTTCATGCCGAGATCAGCGCGGGGCTCAGCAACGCAATGTCCAGCCGGATTTTTGAGTTTCTGCTACCCGCTGAAAACGCTGCTGCTCGTCTGCTGCGGCTGAAGCTTGGTTGCCCCGCGGCCTGTACTGATGCCGGCGTTGCACAGGTAGCCGCTGATGGCCGTACGCTTCAAATGTCCTGGCTCCCCGCGACAACACCCGGGTTCGAAGACAACATCGAATTGCTTCCGGACTGTTCACGGATCATCCTGACGACGGTGAACGGCAGATTCGGTCGCGGTAATGCTGTGAATTCGACTGGAGCAATCACAGTCGCAGCAGAAATCGCATCTGTTTGACCGTGGTGCAGAACAAAGAGACTCTGTCAGCCTGAAACACCAGACCGCACTCCAACCAGCAGAACCTGCGTCGCAGGAAACTGCCGAACTTACGTTTCCAGAAGTGAGCGCAGCACGTTGCCCTCACAAAGTGTGACGGGACGTCCCAGTCGATCGTGGATGAGCGAGTGCGGATCCACGCCCAGCTGGTGATAGATTGTGGCGGCGAGGTCGGCGGGGGAGACCGGGAGGTCGGCTGGTTCAGCCGCATAGCGGTCGCTGGCACCGTAAACTGCTCCACCACGAATTCCGCCTCCTGCCATCACGCTGGTGAATACCCGGGGCCAGTGATCGCGGCCGTCGGCGGCGGCGCCTGCTCCGCCAACCACCGACTGACCAACTCGAGGCGTTCGTCCCATTTCACCCGTCCAGAGCACCAGTGTTTCGTCAAGCATTCCGCGTTCGGCGAGGTCGTCCAGAAGAGCAGAAAAGGCGCGGTCGGTCACGGGGCACAGACGAGTACTGAGGTCGATGAAGTTGCGGGCATGGGTGTCCCAGTAAACGCTGACATTGGTAATTCCGTCATTGGGCCAGAAGACGGTCACCACCGGAACGCCCGCCTCCACCAGTCGTCGCGCCTGCAGCACGGACTGGCCGTGCACGTTCATGCCGTAACGTTCCCGAACCGCGGCAGGCTCGCAGCTCAGATCAAACGCCTTCGTCACCTCCGGCGTTGCCAGCAGCTCGAAAGCACGGCTGTAGTGTCCCTGCATGGTGACTGGCCCGCTGCCGGACTGAAAGACGGGCTTGCCAAGTGATTCCTGCAACTGACGACGGCGCTGCAGACGATCCGAAGTGACGCCTTCAGGAAGATCAAAATCGCCAACGTGATAGTCGGGGAGGCTTCCGTCAGCGTCGATTCGCATGGGATCAAAGACGGTTCCCAGCCAGCCGGCGCCCTGACCGTGAGTCTCTTCCACAAAGCGAGGGGCACCGTTGGGCACCACCGGCATCATCGAGACGAAGGGTGGCAAAGGGCCACGACCAAAGCCACGCTGGCTCAGTACCGCTCCGATGGACGGCCAGTCTCTGTCACGCGGCAGCGCTGTGCCGCCAGGACTGCCACGGCCCGTCAACAGCCAGTGTGGGGCCGATGTGTGGTTGACGTCGTCGTGAGTCATCGAGCGGATGACACAGAGGTGCTCTGCCCGTGCCGCCAGCAAAGGCAGATGCTCACAAATCTGCAGACCGGGAACCGTGGTGGAAACAGGCTGAAACTGGCCACGGAATTCCAGGGGAGCCCCCGGTTTCATGTCCCAGGTGTCCTGCTGAGCCGGCCCGCCCCACATAAACAACACAATCAAAGCCTTTGCACGACCGCTCATCGGCAGACGGCCCGCCCCTGCAGCCCCCAACATCGCAGGGCCGATCAGAATCGACTCAGATGCACGCCGCAGAAGATCCCGACGACCGAAGTTCGGAGTCCTGAAACGTGTGGATGTCCGCGCCACCATACACCCCGCAAATGAAACGGAGACTTCGTGGGACGCAGAAATACAAACGCCCCATGCTCAACTCTCTGAGCATAGGGCGCTGGGAATGCCAGGTCAACATCCAGGTCTAGGGAATCCCCGATCCGCCGCCGGACTTCAGCGCGAAATCGAAGGTCCCTCCGGAAGTGGCGACTGTCGCGCTGAGTACGGAGGTGCCGAAACCGGAATATTGCAGAGCGATGCTCTCGCGTGCCCCACTCATGATCGGTGGTTCCTGCGAATCCGCCGGCATTGGCGTTCCATCGGGACGCACCATCCGACTGATCACGACTTTGTACTTTCCCGGAGCAGCGCCAATAACCACTTCCGATCCAAAGACCGACTGCAGTTCATACTTACCAGCTGAATCCGTCGTTCCGGATGCCCCGTCACCCTGAGCAGAGCTGGAGGGATAAAAGGTGATCCTGGCATTGTCCAGCGGTTTTCCGTCCAGCGTTACTGTCCCGGTCACCGGAACGGCTTTCTCCGGAATGATCTTCTCCGGACCACCACCACAGCCTGCTGCTGCCGAGACCATTGTCAGCGCCAGCAGTTGCATGCAATACCACCTCGACACCATCATGACGCAGCCTTAATCATAGGTAGAAAGTTCAACAGCAATCCCCGCACAAAATCAGTACTCGCCGATGACCTGTCCATCAGCACGGCGATGCAGGTTGATTCGCGTGTTGGCGGCCATGTTCTCAGACAGAAAACGCACAGAACCGTCAGCGAGAACGACCTGACAGCCGCCGGTGTGCAGGCTTCCGGCCGAGGCCCAGTTGGCAAGTCGCCCTGGTTTCCGCATGTACAGGTAGGCTGGATCATTCGGACCATAGACCCACGTGTTGATGGGATACCATGAAAGGTCAATCCCGATGCCGACGTGATGAGCATGTCCCCAGGCCGGTGGAACGCCGTTCCAGACCTCCCGAATCGTCTCCGTAACCATCGCGGTGTTGCTGGTCCCATCACGAATGGCCGCCATATCGGTCGACCAGCTGGTGGAGAAGATCGGTCGCTGCGCAGAGTCAAGGTAACGCTCTGTGTAGTGCTGATAATAGTACTCACCGTACCACGCGTTGAAGTCGTAATTTGTCCGCGCACCACCGGGATTGGTTCCACTCACCGAATAATACTGGTTGCTGCTGTTGTAGAACTTGTCATTGGGGTCACTTGGGCAAAGAAATCCCGCGATCACAGTCTTCACAACCTGATAGTTGATGTTCGGGTCTCCGGCAACGTCGCCCGGCTGATACCCACCATACACGTATGACCAGCTGGCAGCGGTATTGTGGTTGTACAAATTATACAGATTGGCCTGCTCGATGTAGGGCAGCAGCATCGTCCAGCCGCTTGCGTTGGTGTACCTCGCCGGGCCTCCCTGAGGTACGCCGCCCCAGCCAATGAATCCAACGTTCAGCCGCGACGGCGGAAAAACCTTGTGTGTGTCGTGATAGTTGTGCAGCGCAATTCCGATCTGCTTCAGATTGTTTTTGCACTGCGTTCTTCGGGCCGCTTCGCGGGCCTGCTGAACCGCAGGCAGAAGCAGTGCCACCAGGATCGCGATGATCGCAATCACCACCAGCAGTTCGATGAGTGTAAAACCGCGGCTGCCGGTACGAGGTTGTCTGATGAGGCGCATTACCAACTCCCGAATGAGGATGTCCGAACGGACGGGAAGACCAGAGAAGAATGAATAAGCGACAGAAGGATGCCGGGCTGAGCAGCAGCGACGATGCAGCGTTGAGCCAGTCCCGCTGTGTCAGCCGGCCCGAGAGACAATGACTTGAAAGTCTGCCGGAATTTTGCAGGCAAGATGCCGTGTTCAAGCCCGAACGAACAGGCGTGTTCATCCTTCCCACAGCAGTTGTGGATCAAGAGTCTGCAAACGATATGCCGTTCCCAGGAAAACTCGAAACACCGACGATTTTGACGGCCGCAGGAGGCGGTTTTACGCTGCTTGCCTGTAAGTCGGGCAGTTTGCCGAGCGAATCAGCAGACGTTTAGTGAGAAGACAACTCGCATGTCACCGGCACTTCACAGGACCGGCTGGACTATTTCCTGGCGCATCGCTACAACGACATCAGATGTCTGTTCTGAGCGGTGAGGCACGAAATCCGACAGGAGTTTCCCATGGCCCCGGTGAGTCACATGATGTCGCGCGTCCGGCGACGTTTTTTTTTGCCTGGTCTGCTACTGCTCACGGCACTGACGCCGCTCCCTGCGGCTCCGGCGGTTGACGCTGTTTCTGAGTCCATCGCTGTCCTGCAGGCAGCCCGTCCCGGTGGTTCCGGCAGCGTCGCGAATCAGCAGGCAGCAGCAGTGCTCGTTCAGCACGGAGAGGCAGCAGTACTCCCAATACTCAACGCATTCCGACAGGCCAGCCCAGTCGGCGCAAACTGGCTCAGAAATGCTTTCGAACAGATCGATGCAGACCTGACAGCCGCCAACAAGCCGCTCTCCGCAAAAGTCCTCGAAGGCTTCATCGCCGACACCGGAAACTCACCCACTGCGCGTCGGCTGGCCTACGAATCGCTGCGGCGACAGGACCCCGAGGTCGAAGGACGGCTGATTCCCGGATTGCTCCTCGACCCCAGTCCCGAGTTCCGTCGCGATGCTGTGTCGCTGCTCATCACGGCAGCCGCGGCTGCCGAAGGTCCCGTCGCCGTGGAAATGTATCGCAAGGCGTTCAGTGGTGCCGTTCACGAAGATCAGGTGAAGCTGATTTCCGAAGCTTTGCGGAAAGCCGGCGAGACAGTCGATATCAGCCGTCACTTTGGATTTGTATCGTCCTGGATGATCGCCGGACCATTCGACAATCGTGACGAAAAAGGATTTGCCGTGGCGTACGCCCCGGAAACAGAAATTGCCTCCGGTGGTCCTGACCTGTCCCGTGAATACGACGGCATGGACGCTCGCAAGGTCAGCTGGAAACCCATCGAGACGACCGACGACTTTGGTGTGGTGGACATCGCCAAACAAATCGAGAACTACAAGGGTTCAGCGATGTATGCGACCGCAGTCTGGACCAGCAGCGCAGCTCAGACGCTGCAGGTGCGTCTGGGCACTCCGAACGCATGGAAGCTGTGGGTCAACGGCAAACTGGTATTTGAACGCGAGGAATATCATCGCAGTTCGCAAATGGACCAGTACGCAGTACCGATTTCACTGCAGGCCGGCCGCAACTCAATCGCCCTCAAAATCTGCCAGAACGAACAAACTCAGGATTGGGCTCAAAAATACCAGTACCAGCTGCGAATCTGTGATACGACCGGCGCCGGAGTTCTCCCGGCCGCAGCCACTGCCGCCGTTCAGACATCAGGAGAAGTCAAATGAACATGCTTTCCATTCAATCGTCTGCTGCCTGCTGTGGACTGCTGCTGCTCAGTTTTTCCCTGATTCCCGCCGGTCATTCCTCCGCAGGAGACTGGCGGCAGTTCCGCGGCAATGCGGCGGATTCTGTCGCAGCCGGCGAATCGCTTCCGACAGAGCTCAGCGGTTCCACAATCGCCTGGAAAGCTGAACTTCCCGGTCGCGGCCTCTCGGGACCAATCATCGTGGAAAACCGCGTATTCCTGTCGGCCAGCTCCGGTTATTCTCAGGATCGCCTGCACGTCCTGTGCTTCGACACCGCAGCCGGTCGAAAGCTCTGGGAACGCGAATTCCAGGCATCCGGTCGCACATGGACTCACGAAAAAATGTCCAACGCCACCCCCACGATGGCAGCGGATGACCAGCGAGTCTTCGCGTTTTTCTCCAGCAACGATCTGATCTGTCTCGATCTCCAGGGACGGCTGCTCTGGTATCGCGGCTTTGGCAGTGAATATCCAAACGCCAGCAACAGTCTCGGCATGTCCTCTTCCCCGGTTGTTGTCGGTTCGACGGTTGTGGTGCAGGTCGAAAGTGACGCCGAAGCCTTCGCCTGCGGAGTCGATACCGTCTCCGGAGAAACTCGCTGGACCATCGAACGCCCCCGCGCTGCCAACTGGACCTCCCCCACAATCCTCCCAGCCACAGACAAGCAACCCGCACTTGTACTCCTGCAGTCCTCAAAAGGTCTGACTGCTGTCAACCCTGAAACCGGTGCTGTCGCCTGGCAGTTCGACAAGGGGGCCTCAACCATTCCATCGGCGACAGTGGCCGGTGGAGCTGTGGTGATTCCATCGAATGGCCTGACTGCAGTCCGCCCCGGTGAATCCGGCCTCGATCAACTCTGGAACAGCGGCAGCCTGAGTCCGGCAACGGCCAGCCCAGTTGCCGTTGGTGGACTGGCACTCGTGCTCAATAGCTCAGGTGTGCTGAATGCAGGCAATATGGAGAACGGTGAGCGTCTCTGGCAGCTGCGACTGCGAGGCCCGTTCAGCAGCACCCCGATTGCGGCCAATGGTTACCTGTATGCGTTCAACGAAGCCGGCGTCGCCTTTGTTGTGCGACCGGAACAGGACAAAGGCACCATCATCTCGGAACTGGATCTGGGCGAGATCATTCTCTGCAGCCCAGGGGCCGCGAATGGAGCGATTTACGTTCGCAGTGATCAGCACCTGATCAAACTGGCCAGCCCGTAACAGCGACTCAGCTCTCCTCCAGACGCTGTTGCCAGCGTCGCTTGAACTGATCCGCCAGAACCGCCGCCAGCAGCACAGTGCCAAGCACAATCTTCTGATTCGATGACTCAACCCCCAGCAGGTTCATTCCATTGCGAATCACCGCAATGATGAAGGCTCCTGTGAGCGTTCCCGTCATGCGGCCCTCGCCACCCATCAGCGAAGTGCCGCCAACAACCACTGCCGCTATCACCTCCAGCTCGTACATCTCTCCATACTTGGGATCCCCTGCATCCAGTCGGGAAGACAGAAGCAGTCCGCCGAAACCCGCCAGCACGCCACTGATGGTGAACACGGTAACGCGAATCTGACCAAGCGGAATGCCGCAGAGTCTGGCGGCTTCAGGATTGCCACCAATCGCATACAGCATGCGGCCAAAGACTGTCCGGGACATCACAAAATGGGCGACTGAGTACATAAGCAGCATCAGCCAGACCGGATTGGGGATGCCGCCAATTGCACCACCTCCAGCTTCACGAAACGCAGGTGGCAACTGATTGATGGACTCCTGCCCGGAAATTCGCTGCGCAAGCCCGCGTGCAATCAGCATCATTGCGAGGGTCACAAGGAAGGAAGGCAGGCGAACACAGGTCAGCAGCAGCCCACTGATGGCACCAGCACTGCCGCATACCGCAAGAGCCAGCAGGCAGCCCAGAGCGACCATCAGCCCGGATGCCTCCGCACCGCCACCGATGTCACGAATAAAGACGGTCGCCGTCACCGAGGCCAGAGCGACCAGCGAACCAACACTTAAATCGATCTCACGCAGGATCACCACCATCGTCATACCGATGGCGATCAGAGCATAAATGGCTGTTTGTGCAGCGACGCCGAGCAGGTTATCGAGCTTCAGGAAGTCCGGCCAGAGTCGTTCGCGGGGAACGATCATCTGAGCGGATGACAGCACGGCCCCATTCCTGACAACTTCCCAGTTCGCCGTTGTGCCGGTGATCGCCGCAGCGGCCGCGTCGGGGTGGTCTTTGAACAGCCTTCGCGCAGCTGCCGGATTGCCTCGGGATACGACAACGTTATGAAGTCCGCCTGCTGCCAGCTTTGAAATCACTGCAGCGGTGAATTCTTCATCCGCTCGCCCTGCCGCTGCCACAATCAAAATCCTGTCGGTACTGCGGAATCTCTGCAGGATTTCAGCTGCAGCCTCGTTGCCGGCAGTGCCGCCACTCGGGGGCTGAGCTTTCAGTGTGAGCAGGCTGAAGACAGCAGCCAGCAGCAGCAGAACCAGCAGCATGCCTCCATCAGCTGAAACGATCCTCGCCGACCACCCTCGAAGCCAGCCTTTGCCCCCACTTTTGTGTGACATGTCATTCAGCATCCCCGTTTCGACAACAAGCCTTTCAGCGACTCTGCCAATTGTGTGAGCACAGCCATCGGAATGGTGTGCCCACCTGCGAAGCGGCACGTCTGCACTTCAAAACCTGCCTTTTGCAGAAGTTGCAGCAGTTCCTCCGCAGCGTCTGGTGGGAGGATTTCATCTTCGGAGCCGTGCGACAGCAGCACCGGGCATCCGCCATGCTGCGACGCCAGTTCTTCCCAACGCTTACGGTCCAGCAATGTGCCGGAAAAAATCACCAAAAGCGCCGGGTGCAGATGCTCTTCAAGCACGAGGCTTGTGCTGACCATTGCCCCCTGAGAGAAGCCACCAATGATCAGTTGATCATTGCGCAGATCCCACTCTTGAAGCATGTCATGAACGGCCGCCGACAGTTGTTGAGTCGCCTCTGTCATGCCGGGCGGCCGAAGCTGCGTGAGCTGCGAGTAGTCGCGGGTCTGTTGCATCTGCATCAACCGCGCCA
Source organism: Planctomycetaceae bacterium (assembly GCA_046074645.1). Taxonomy (GTDB): domain Bacteria; phylum Planctomycetota; class Planctomycetia; order Planctomycetales; family Planctomycetaceae; genus SXXK01. Next base: position 18,247 of record JBJTOP010000329.1, read on the forward strand.
TGTTGATCGGCCACCAGGCCCGGCCACCAGGCATGCCGAATTCTTCCAGATCCTGGGGCGCTGCGGGGCAGACAAATCGCACTGCTGCGGCCAGCTCGGGAACAGTCTGCAGCAAATGAACACCCAGCCCCGCAAGATCGTCACCGGTTGCTCCGAATCCGTGGTTGAGCACTACAAGGAGTGCCGGTGATGTTCCGGGCGGGAGCGAATCGATGACCAGGGCCTGCAGGGCACCGAACTGACGTTCTTCGGCATTCAGGCGGGGCATGTTCAGTGAGCAGCCTTGCTGACGGCGGCAAGCACCGCGTCGTAATTCGGATGCTCGGCGATTTCGCTGCAGTATTCAGCGTAAACCACTGTGCCATGGCCATCAACAACGAACACGGCCCGGCACAGACAGCGATCCAGGGGACCTCCTTTGATCAGGACGCCGTAGTCCTCGCCGAATTTGGAACAACGGTGAGCACTGAGGGCTTTGATGCGGTCCACGCCTTCAGCGCCGCACCAGCGTTTCATGCCGAAGGGCAGATCCATACTGACAACGAGGATTTCGACGTTGGGCAGAGAAGTCGCCTGCTCGTTGAACTTCTTTGTTTCCGCATGACACACAGATGTGTCGAGCGAAGGAACGGTGGCGATGATGCGGACCTTTCCGGCAGATGCGGCCAGCGTTACGTCTTCAAGGCCAGTGCCCTGCAGGGAGAAGTCGGGGGCCTGTGTGCCAGCGGTCAATGCTGCGCCAGCCACGTCCACCGGATTGCCCTTCAGATTCACTGCGCCGTTACGAATGTCTGCCATGATAAAACGTCCTTTCAGATATTTCAGGATGAAACCGCCACAATCGCTGGACCAGAGTTTTCGGTTAGACGCCGCCTTTGTAAGGATTCTTGGGGTCCACTGCGATCCCCGCTTCGAGAGGAGCCTTTGCCGCAGGAGGAGCGACAGCGGGCGGACCACCAACTGGTTTGGGCTTGAATACCATCACCAGCACCATACCACCGGCTGCCATCAACAGTCCGAGAAAGAACAGAGGGCCCGGCAGTTCAAACTTTTTGCCGTGAGCAAAAATTGTGAAGGATGCGATTGTGTTGATAATGGGAGCACCCGCGAAGACCAGTGGAGCGACGAGCAGCGGTCCGACGATGGGCCCCATGGCCGCTACGGCATCGCGGGTGGCGAAGATGACGCACAGTGCACCAAGAGCTCCGGAAGTGCCGGCGAGGAGTCCCCAGATAACGCTGGCGCTGTTCCAATTGAGCTTTTCCGGGACTTTCGCGGTGGGGTCAGACTTCAGCAGCAGCAGCAGCAGGGTGGGCACAAGCACTGCAACCAGAAAATAGGCGACACCGACCAGAATAAACGCTCGCAAATTGCTTCCCAGTCGCGAGGTCGCTTCGTGGACGATTGGGACGTAGACGCCCCATGACAAGGCCGCGCCGAAGACGAAGGCCGCGATTTTAAGATTCATAAAAGGGATTCCTGGGCCGGTGTGAAGAGAGCTTGAGCAGACTGCCGGGGTGAATTGTAGACGCATGGCACATGCGGCAAAAGGCCACAGAAGGGAATCTTGCGGTTTCCGACGCACGCCGCAAATCGCCGCCCGCCTGTCCCACCTCCAGTGCCATTTATTCAGTCCTGCGGATAGGCTGGTTGCAGCCCCAGAAGTCCCAGTATGTGTCGTTCACGAGCACGCATGACGGTTTTTTCAGGCGGGCTGAGATCGTCGTAGCCGCAAATGTGGAGCAGGCCGTGGATGATGTAGAGCAGGAGTTCGCTGGAAGGTGACCAGCCACACTCTGAGGCCATCTGAATGGCCGTCTCAGCACTGGCAATGATTTCACCCTCGATCATGACGCAACGGGGAACTGCGTTGCCCTCATCCTGAGCGTGACTTTCAGCTGCGGTCTCAGTCTCGTGGTCGTCGCTGTGGTTTTCTTCTTCGTCGTCGTCCGCGTGGTCGTCGCTGTCGGTGATGTACTCCAGCTGGAAGCTGATCACGTCGGTCGGATAGTCGTGCTGCAGGTGTTCGCGATTCACGCGATGGATGGTTTCATTGTCAACCAGCGTGATGCTGACAACGGCAGACTGCACGTGTTCTTCACGGAGGGCTGTGACGACCGCACGGCGGATGGCTGCGCGGTCGATCGGGAGCAGTGACTGGTCGTTGCGAATATCGATTTCAAAGGCCATCACTTCAGGCCTTCGAGGCCCGAACTTTTTCCTGATGCTCGCGATCCATTTCGCCGCTCCTGAGCTTTTTCCAGTAGGCGTTGAGGTCGCGGGCTACGCCACCAGAGAGCAGGAAGAGTCCGAGCATGTTGGGGATCATCATGCCGAAGATCATCAGGTCACCAAAATTCATAACGTTTTTGGCGGAGATCACGGAACCAAGGAAGGTGAACACGAGAAAAATCGCCCTGTAAACGTTGGATGTTCCCTCGCCCAACAGCCAGGCCCAGCAGCGTTCGCCATAGTACGACCACGAAATCATGGTGCTGTAGGCAAAGAGAAAAGTCGCCAGAGCGAGCACATAGCGGAAGCCGGGTATCTGACCATCCATCGCGACAGAAGTGAGTGCGGCCCCCTTCACCTGAGCAGGCAAGTTGTTCTCGTTAAATGTGTAAGGTGCTCTGTACTCTGCAGGAAAGTCCGGATTCTGGTAGTCCCATGCCCCGGTGACGACAATCACCAGAGCTGTCATGGTGCAGACAACGATCGTATCGACAAACGGCTCCAGCAGAGCGACAATACCCTCGCGAATGGGGTATTCGGTCCTCGCGGCGGCATGAGCGATTGCGGCGGATCCAACTCCGGCTTCATTGGAGAAGGCCGCTCTTTGGAAGCCCTGGATCAGCACCCCAAAGAAACCTCCACGGGCCGCATCAGCAGTGAACGCCATTGAAAAAATCGTGGAAATCGCTTCGGGAACGGCGCTGGCATTTTTCAGCAGTATCACAATGCCAGCAAGAACGTAGACGCCGCACATGACGGGAACAATCTTGTCAGCAGTGGATGCAATGCGACGAATTCCACCAATGATTACGATGGCCGTGAGCACCAGCATGATTAATCCGTAGACCCACGGGTAATCTCTGAAGAACGGCACTGTCTGACTTACGGCATCGAGGCTGCCATTCACCTGATAGGCGTTGCCACCAGCGAAGGACCCGCCAATACACAGGATCGCGAAAGCAATGGCAAAAACCTTACCAAGCGGCGCCAGTCCAAGCTCGGATAATCCACGGGAGAGATAGTACATGGCTCCGCCCATGATACGACCGTCCGGCCGAACCTCGCGGTATTTTTGTCCGAGCGTGCATTCGACGAATTTCGATGACATCCCCAGAAAGCCGGCGAGCACCATCCAGAATGCGGCGCCAGGGCCACCCAGGGCGATGGCGGTGGTGACACCGGCAATATTTCCAAGGCCAACCGTGGCGGAGAGCGCGGTGGTCAGAGCCTGAAAATGACTGACATCACCAGTGGCGTTGCCACTTTCATAGCGACCGGCTGTGATGGAGACGGCGTGAGTAAATGCACGGATACTAATGAAGCCCATCCGGACTGTGAAAAACGCAGCACCGAGGACAAGCAGGATCACTGCGAATGGAGCAGTTTGCCGGGACCCGTCTTCCTGTTTCGCCTGGAGAGGAACCGGATAGAAAATCACCGATTCCGCGTAACCGTTTACCCAGCCGAAGTAGCCGTCGATCGGTTCGAGTTCCCTGTTGATGCGTTCAAAGATTCCGCCATCTGCCGACTTCGCTGCGTCAGGGAGTTTGTCCCCCTGAGCGGTGGAGGGTGCTTTGGCAGCTGTATCGTCCTCGGCAGCTGCTTTCGCCGAAGCGGGTGGTCCGTCCTGCGCGGAGGCAGCCGGCGGGGCCGTCGCAGCAGGGTCCTGGGCGAACGCGTGAGGCATCGCAAGGCAGAGTGCCAGCAGCACGGCGACAACCCGGACGGCGCCGGAGGTGATCGGGATGCGCATTCAAAGCAACCTTTTGGGCAGGGCAGGATTGTATGTGCGGGTGTTCCGGGGTGGTGGCGGCACCATTGACCCGCTTCAGAATTGGCGATGATAATCAGAGAATTTCCGGACGCAAAACAAGGAGCTGCGGGGAAGTGATACAAAACCGGGAAATTTTTCGGTTCGCAGTCAGATTCCGCTTTGCGAACGTCGCAGCAGCAACGTGACGTGATAGAACTCCGCCTGCCTCCGTGGAAACTTATGCAATCATCAGCGAATCACAACTCCTGGTACTGCTGACTGACATTGAAACACCACAAGTTGAACGCACAGTTTCGATCAACAATACCGACAAGTTCTGTCAGGCAATCTGCG
>JBJTOP010000330.1:0-3453 GCA_046074645.1 Planctomycetaceae bacterium
AACCGCCGCGCGAATGCGATAACGGCCAGGCATCGGCGGATGCGGAGCCTGCATGCCCATGTCGCCGCCGACTGTGGCATGGTAGATCAGCGTATCGCCGTCGAGCCGAACAAAAGGGTCGATTCCGGTCGTGCGATGCACTGGCAGGCGATTCTCCAGATACTCTTTCCCGGTGTAACGTTTCGTGATGGACGCTGCAGGAAACGTAGGCAGGGCTTCGACAATCGCACGATCTGCCGCCCGCTGGTAGCTCAGCAGATGGCTCGATGACGTCTCCAATCCGCGGGCCAGCGTATCAAAGCCGTGGATCAGGGTGTCTTCAGGCAGCATGTCCCGCAGCGGGAGGGCGATGCCCAGCAGATCGTGCAGCGTCGTTTCGTATTCACGCCGGTTCATCCGTCGCCACGGCGTGCGGCCATCCTCTGCACGGCCCGCCCGCGTCGCGCTGATCAGTTCCTGAGACAGCCAGTCTGTCACCTGCCTGATTTCCGCAGGGGCAGGTCGGTCTTCGCCGGCAGGTGGCATCTGTCCGCTGGCAATCCTGTCGTGCACACGCACCCATGCGAGCTGTCGAAAGTCGGGCTTGAGCGCTGCGAGTGAAAACCCAGCCTGTTGCGTCGATTCGTCGTGACAGTGCAGGCAATGTGCCGCGAATATTTTCCTTACGGACACAGGTATGTCTGCAGAAAACGCAATCGGCCAGGCGACATGGCTCCACAGCATGAACAGCAGGGAAATGGTGCGTTTCATGTCGATTGACTCCCATTTGGGGCAGGTTGAGCGACCTGATTGTAATACGCTGTTTAAAAACACGAAAGTGACGCCGATGTGTATTTGAGAACGCGTAAAGCCTGCCGAGCAGCCGAAACCGCTGCAGATTCAAATCTCGGGTGAACGCGAGCTGTTCAGTGCCATGGAGACTTGATCGCATCATTCCGGCATCAGGGATGCTGTTTTGAAACCTGAAAATTTCGGTGCGGAGCGGAAGTTTTGCATGGGGCACTGACGGAGTGACATATCTCGCATATTTCACTACGGGGTTTAAGGAATCGGCATTCCGGGCGGTAATCGCATGAAGCGATCCCGACCCCTGAGCCCAGCTCTTCACGCCTGTGATGAAATGCCGGGGCAACGCCCCGCGTGCATTTCTCATCCTGTCAGGCAGTTCTCACCAGATTCTGCTGAATCACAACTTCAGATTTAGGGTCAGTCGCCTCGTAGTTGCGTTTCTGATACGTCCGCCTGCAGCCATTCGTGTGGAGTGACTGCACTTCGGTAGCGAGACTTTGCGCGTAAACTCGTGATTGACAGTGCCATGCACCCTGACGAATCCCATTCGCCAAACTCCAGCCCACTTTGCAGCCCGTGACACGAAAATCAGCGAAACACAACAATGCTGCCCGTGTCTGCGACGCGGGTTCTCTGTAACACAGCAACTGTAGTCGTACTGAGACGTCAAACCACAACGGCAGACTGAGATCTCAATGTGGCTGCGGAGCGGCTCCTCGGAATCGCCTGACAAGCTCAACCACGGCAAGCACAACGACTCCGATCGTGATCCCCAGCACCGCATGGCCGACCATTCCTGCGATCACAGACAACACGCCCCCGCCCCCCTTGACCTGCAGGAGTTGCTGCTGAATGCCTTCGATCAGCTGATGCGCGGGCGATACACTGTGGGCAAGAATTCCACCACCGACCAGAAACATGGCGGCGGTTCCGGCGATGGACAGGAACTTCATCACATACGGAGTCCCTGCCACGATCATCTGCCCCAGTCGGAATCGCGTTGCTGTCGGCTTTGCGGCCGCAACACCGGCTGGTGTCTTCATCAGATGCAGGCCAATATCATCGAGTTTCACGATGCCCGCCACCAGTCCGTAAACGCCGACCGTCATCAACATACTAATGACAACCAGCACGCCAACCTGAGTGATAAAGCTGGCCGTTGCGACAGTGCCCAGAGTAATCACGATGATCTCGGCCGACAGAATAAAGTCTGTTCGAACCGCGCCTTTGACTTTCGACTTTTCGGCCACCACAAGGTCAACTCGCGTGTCGGCGATGTTGGTTTTATGCCGCTCGGAGTGCTCCTGTGTGGCTTTAGGATGCAGAAACTTATGAGCCAGTTTTTCGCAGCCTTCGAAACACAGAAACGCGCCTCCCAGGATCATCAGCGGTTCGATTAGCCAGGGCACGATTGAACTGAGCAAGAGTGCGGACGGAACCAGAATCACCTTGTTAACACACGATCCTTTGGCCACGGCCCAGACAACAGGGAGTTCTCGATTCGCCTGTACTCCGGTGACCTGTTCGGCGTTGAGTGCCAGGTCGTCGCCGAGAATTCCCGCGGTCTTCCTGGCCGCCACCTTTGTCATCACCGACACGTCGTCCAGGATCGTGGCGATATCGTCCAGTAACATCAGAAAGCCGCTGGCCATTGTTGCTCCTGTCTGAAACTGATGTGCCTTCTTCCTTGCAGAACCGAGCTTCAGGAATCTAAAGCTTCCCGCCACGCACTTTACCCGAAGTTTAGTCGGCCGTGGACTTTTCTTATCGCTGGGAGCGAGTAGTCGTTCGAGTGCCCGCTGGGTCGAACTTGTCGTCACGTTACCCGACGTCGTTCACACGAACCGAGTCTCAGTGGGCACTCAAAACCAGCCATTTCGAGACTTGAGCGATACTGCGGACCAGATTGCCGTCGCAACGGTGTGGAGGAACGCAAAGCAAACTCCGAAACTGGAAATGGGCGCGGTTGAACTCCGTAGTCCCCGGCGGATGCATGGCCAAACTCCCGACGAAGACGTTAAAACACATACAGTCCCGTTGTTTCAGGGACAATTCCAGCAGTGGAGAGCCCCCGTCATTCCCTTGATATTGCAGCGTCAAAGTGCATGGCACCTGAAACGAATTCTGCAAACACTCCGCCAATGCACTCGCCAGCGCGCGCACCTTCGGTGCGAAACACAGCCGGGGGCTTCCGCCCGACCGCTGAAGGATCTGGATTACGGCAATAGGCTGATGTCCGCAAAGAGGTCATCCAGCAACGACAGGTCGGAATCAATGCTGTTAACGGATCCGATCTGCTTACCACTCCGCAACTGAACACCTCCCGTTACATCCTCATCAACCTTACCCTCCACGCTCTTCACCGGATACGCAACAGCCGCCAATCCTCCCGGTGCCGGCGCCATCGCAATTGCGGTACCAGCATCTTCGGATTGTTCATCGCCAAACACATCCGCTCTTCGCGTGGGAACAAAAATCGACACATCCGAAGCCTCAACCGCACCGCCTCGCGATTCCATCGCCAGACTGCCCACGCCACGGCGTTCGCCGATCGCCAGTTCACCTGCCATCAGATGGCCGGGGTACTGCTCAGGATCCAGGTCCTGCCAGCCCAGCAGGTGTCCGTATTCATGGGCCATGACCGTGGCCAGATCAATCGTACCG
>JBJTOP010000331.1:0-11421 GCA_046074645.1 Planctomycetaceae bacterium
TGGAAGTGATCGGCTGCGAGGATGGCTTCCAAAATCACTCACTCCAGCAAGGTGCGGATGGAATCGCAGACTTTCGCAATGAACGATTCATCTATCTGGGTGACCAGGCCAATATGCCCTACGGAAATTACTCCTCCGCAGGAAAACCGGACTTCCTCAAAGAGCTCATTCTCAGGGACGCCGCCTTTCTGCTGGGGCGTCGCTTTCATCCAGCCCCCGACAGCTCCTCTGCTGCAGCGTCGCCTCGCTACGACAAGCCACCTGTGAAAGCCATCGTGATCGCCTGCAATACCGCCACCGCGTTCGGACTGCAGGAACTTCGCGAGATCACCCAGAAATTAAAGATACCCGTATTTGTACTGGGAGTGGTGGACTCTGGTGCCGCAGCCTTGGTCGAACGCACTCAACCCGACCAGCTTCGAACCGTTGCCGTACTGGCTACCACCGGCACCTGCAGCAGCAACGCATGGCCCCGCGCCATCGATCGCGGACTCGGACTCGCAGGCCGAAGACAAGCCGTCGTCGTGCAGCAGGGATCCCGGGGAATGGCAGGTGCCATCGAAGGTGACCCCGCCTTCGTTTCCCGGGACGGACTCAGTGCAGCTTATGCCGGACCAGCCATCGGGCGATCAGAGTCCGCCATCGATGCCGAACTTCTCGACGCCTACGCTTTCGACCCCGCCGGCCTGCTCGGTCAACCCGATCAACCCAACACCCTCAGGCTCAACTCCGTCACAAACTACATCCGCTATGACGTACTCACACTTGTCGAAAAATACCGCCGCGACGGTGGCAGCTCCCCCATCGACACACTCGTTCTCGGCTGCACTCACTTCCCACTCGTACAAGCAGAAATTCTCGCAGAGTTTCAACGCGTCCGACAGTTGCAAAAGGATGGACAGAAACCCTGGCAGGCATTGATTGCCGAACAAATCGACGTCATCGATCCTGCCAGCCTCGTTGCCCGCGATCTGTTCCGACAACTCGCCAGGCAAAACCTGTTCGCCACTTCACCCTCAACCGATCAGCCCACGCCGGCCGCGGATCTGTTCTTCATCTCCGTACCCAGCCCACGGGCTCCCAACGTGAAAATCAGTCCCGCCGGTGGTCTCGATACCACATATAAATATGGTCGCTTCCCCGGAAACCTGCACATCGAAGACACAATCGTCGTCCCCATGTCACTCGATCTGCTGCCGGAATCAGGCTCAATGCTGATCCGACAGCACCTCCCGCAGGTATTCAGGCGACTTGGGACCGAAAAGTTCAATACCCCAGCCGACCAGTGAGAGCTGTCGAACGCTGATCCGAGCAGTCGCAGCGAAGGCGGCTCACCACGACCTCCGTCCTCGGTTGCGGAAACGGCAGCAATCGCAGAACGGAGATGCCAGACGACGAAATCACAGGAGGGGCGGACCATTCGCAGTGGGCTGTGTCGTTGTGGTCCCATGCAGGCACCAGACACACAATCGAATCGCCCCGCGCACCCCACAACATCCATTTTCCACTACTCCCCCATCCCGCGGCCGCCCGAGGTCAGCGCATGAAAAAGCCCTTCGGCGGTGGGGTGGAGTTGGGTGTGGGGATGAACAGTAGAGGCTACTGGGGGTGGGCTGAAGTGGCTGGGTCACCGAACATCAGCGAGTGATCTCTGGGTTCAACACCAAACTCGGCCGCCGAAGGGCTGCTGGGTAATGTCAAACACAGCACGTATCATGCCAATTCCTGTTTTTTGTTTCAGCGGCGTCTTTGTTGAGTCGCCTCAACATCTTGCCAGGAAACTGAATCAAAACATCGCAAAATCACCCCATTTTTCATGTTTTCTTCGGCGCCGGAAGTTTTCGGCGCTTGCTTATGCAGCGCCGACGCCCTAGCCTTCGGCGGAAATTCGGCGCCACATTGCGTTTTCGGCGCCGAATTCGTGCGCCGGACCCCGGGGGTGTGGGTGATGTTTCTGCGGCAAGGAAAAACCAGCAGTCCCGTTGATCAACGGGTGTTCCTCGGCACTTGTCTGACGTTCATCGTCGTTTATTGTGTCGTTGTGCTGTGGTATGTGGCCACGTTTCCTGACGTGGGGATCCGTTGTTTGCTTCCATTGTCGGGGCGTGCTGGTTCGGGGATTGAGATTCGTCGTTACGACGACGTGGTCGGTGAGCGAACTTCTCTGGCACCACGGCCTGGGGACAATTTGTTGAGTTTGAATGGTCAGCCTGTATCCACTTATTACGACTTTGTTCAGGCATTGCAGGGGTTGAGATTTGCCAAGATACCGCCTGGTGGCCAACTGGCGCCAGGTTCAGATCCCGGAGCATTGCGAGTACCGCCGCTTGTGGAAATTTATTCACAGGACCCTGGCGGTCAGTCGCGGCGTCTGGTGGAAGTCGTGTATGTCTCCGGGGATTCGTCGAAGGGGCATCCGGGGTTGCCACAGCGGGCCTATTTACCGGTGCGGCCTGTTCGAATCGCCGAAATCTCAATGACGATTGTCTGGTTTGGCTGTCAGTTGAGCATTCTGGCACTGGCGATGTCTTCGTGGTGGTATCGTCCATCAAGTCGGGTGACGTACGCATTTTGCCTGATGAGTTGTTTCTCGATGGGGGCCTTTGTTCCGGGCTTTCACTGGTGGATGCTCGTTGGCAATCCGCTGTTGAACGTGCCGTTTATTATCTGTGCGAGTTTGTTGCCAGCGCTGATACTGGATTTTTTCCTGGTGTTTCCGCGGGAATCGGAGCGATTGCGGGACTGGCGTCGCTGGACGGCCGTGGCGGTGTACCTGCCAATGGGTCTGATGAGCCTGTTGATCGTGCTGACATACTGGTCTGGCTGGGCGCTGAACGGTCGTTCGTCGGCGGGAGAGCTCACGATCCTGCAGAAGCTGGCGGCTATTTCACAGCTGTTGTTTCGCGGGAGTATCTCACTGCAGACGCCAGCCGCGGCGGCCAGTCTGCTGCTGGCGGCACTGCGTCTTCAGGTGCAGGCGGCGATTGGACTTGCCTCGCTGTATTTTGCGGCCACGGTATTTCGCCTCGGACGCTGTCTGCTCAGTAGCAGCACACCCCGGGAGCGTCGCCAGGTGGTGGCGATTCTCGTTGCCGCGCTGCTGGCTACAGTTCCGATTGCCTACACATTGTTTCTCGCATTTTTCCGCGAAGTGGATTTCGCGCTCGGCAGTGCTCAGCTGCCAATGTTTATCGCAAGTATGCTCTTCATGGCTGCTTACTCCCACGGAATGCTGCGGGACAGGCTCATGCTGGCTGAGGACGTGGACGACCGCAGTCGGCGCTATGTGGCCATGTCGCTGCTCGTGTCCGGCGGGATTGCAGTTGTGCTGGCCTGCGGTGGCGTCATGGCCCATCTCTGGAGTCTGCCGCTGAATTCGTCCACAACCCAGCAGATATCCCTGTTCCTGATTCTGTTGCTGGCCACCGGACTGAGCCTGTGGGCGCGTGACCGTCTGCAGGCGGTGGTGGATCGCCGTTTTTTCAGTGAAAAGTATCAGCTTGACCGTGCCATGCAGGCGCTGAACCGATCTGCTGCATATCTGGCCGACCCGTCGGCAATGGCGGAGCTCACGCTGAGAACCTGTGCCGACGTCATGGCCTCTTCGTGGTCAATGATGTTTGTCCGCGATGGTCATGGGATCTTCCGGCTGATTGGGAGTCGCGGAGCGGTTCAGGCACCCGCGCAACTGCCCGCAGAGCAGCTCCGCGAAATTCAATCGGAATCGGCGGTGATCCCAAGGCTGCCAATCATCAATCGGGAGTCGATGGACGCGGCCCAGCAACTGCTTCACAGCTATCGCGCAGAACTCCTCTGCCGACTTGTCGGAGACGATGGGCTGCACGGAGTCATTCTGCTTGGCCGCCGGGAATCGGGGCTGGCATATTCCGCCGAAGACTTTGCATTTCTGCAGGCGATGGCCCAGATGAGCGTACTCGCGCTGCACAGCTCCCGTGCAAACCAAACCATGGCTCGACTCAATGCCGAGCTTAAAACCAAGATGGAAAGCATCGCGGAACAACAGCGGCAACTCGCCGCGCTCCGCGCAGAACTCACTATGCTCCAGCGGGATGCCGGTCAGCATCCCGTGCAGCAAAACGATCTTCAGCTCGATCGCGAGGGCGTCCGCGGAGCCAGTCTCGCATTGACGGGAGTGCTGGATCAGGTTCGTCGGGTTGCCCGCAGCACCTCAACCGTGCTGATTCGTGGTGAGAGTGGCACAGGCAAGGAACTGCTGGCACGGGTCATTCACCGCAACAGCGATCGCGCGGCAGAAAACCTGATCTGCGTGAACTGCGCTGCCCTCTCACCATCGCTCCTCGAAAGTGAACTTTTCGGCCACGTTCGTGGTGCCTTTACCGGTGCTCATGCTGACAAACCAGGCCGCTTTCAGGCCGCTCACAAAGGCACACTGTTTCTGGACGAAATCGGTGACGTGCCCCTCGAAACTCAGGTCAAGCTGCTGCGAGTGCTGCAGGAAAGGAAATTTGAACCTGTGGGAAGCGATCGAACGGTCGAGGTAGACGTCCGGCTGATTGCTGCCACCAATCGCAATCTGGAAGAGCTGATTCGACGAGGGCAGTTCCGTGAGGATTTCTTTTACCGCCTGAATGTTGTCCCACTGACACTCCCGCCGCTTCGGGAAAGACGCGAAGACCTCCCGGAACTCGTCTTCTACTTCCTCAGTCGCTCCGCCCGCAAAACTCACAAGCAAATTCGCCAGATCGACCCCGCCGCTCTCGAAGCACTCGAACAGCATTCCTGGCCGGGAAATATTCGGGAACTCGAGAACGTGATCGAACGCGCTGTGGTGCTGGCGGAAAGCGACATCATTACGCTCGATGATCTTCCGCAGGAACTTCGCAGGGATGACGCCTTCCCGAAACCACATGCAGCCCCACCCCATAAAACTCCCATGCCCGCTGACCTGCGCCCGGTCAAAAGCCTTGCACGACGCACACAAATCTCCCCTGCTGCCGATACTGAAAGTACCGGAAACCAGAACGCTGCCCTCACGCCCCCTGAACTGTCAGTTGTCGAAGAAGAACGGCTGCTCCGCGATGCACTCCTGAAGGCTGCTGGAAACAAAGCCGTCGCCGCCCGCAGCCTCCGCATCCCTCGCAGCACCTTCTTCAGTAAGTGCAAACGCTACGGCATTTCCTGACCACACCCAGTGGCTCGTGGGCCGAACGTTTTTCCTGACCGTTAGCCCAGCGTCGATCCCGGAAGAAATGACTGTCCTCGGGTGCAAATCATCCGCCTGCGGAAGGAACAGCCGCAAGGATTGACAGCTGCGCTAATTTGCCCCAACGCCACGGCATTCACAGCCGTAAGAGTTCCCGCGGGATCCTGCATTCTGGGCGACAGGTCGCTTTGGCAGCCTTTGGAAACCGTCTTTTTTCAAGAGATCAAGATTAATGGCCAGTGCACCAGAAGCTCCCGGCGGTGATTCTGAGGGTGATGACACGCAGAAAAATCCCGGACAGATTCCCTCCTCCGGCCCGGCTGCGGCTAAAAAATCGGTGTTTTCCGATGATTTTGACAATCCTGATCGCAGGGATTACGAGGACGAACTGCCCGAGGATGAGCCACTCACGCCGGAACTGGTGGAAGAAGAGGCGATTCGGGGAGACTTTATGCTGCGGTGGGCAGTCGTCTGCCTCGCCGCTCTCATGGCCTTCACCTGCATCAGCGACACAAAGCCGCTGGTCCTGATTCGCTCCGGTCAGCTGATGCAGAAATCCGGATTCCTGCCGCCACGCACTGACCAGCTTTCGTTGACCATGGAGGGGAAAAATGTTTCCAACGTCGCATGGCTCTTCGATCATCTGATTGCCGCCTGCTGGGCAGCAGGAGGTGCTTATGGTTTGACGGCACTGAAGGTGCTGCTGGCAACACTCTCCACCTGGCTGCTCACACGAATCTCTATCCCGGGCCTTCCCACGTGGTTCAGTTCGATCTGTGCGTTACTCGCCGTGGTCGCGTGTTCTCAGGATTACATCCCGGCGGAGGAGTTAATCACGATTGCGGGCATGACCCTGACAATGCACCTGCTCACAAAGCACCGTCTGGGAACAACTCGTGGCCTCGACTGGAAACTGCCGCTCCTGATCGCAATCTGGTGCAACCTCGACTCGCACGCCTGGGTGGGCTCATTTGTGGTCACAGCCTATGCTCTGGGCACAGCAGTCCAGCGTCGCGGGATGATGAATTCCGGAACCGCTGGTGACCGATTGCCCACGTCGCTGCTGGCGACCGCAGGGTTATCAGTTGGTGCTCTGCTCGTGAATCCATTCCCGACCGCCTCCCTGTTTTCTGCCATTTCGCTGTACGCCCGCGAATACCCGGCGATGCAGCTTCAGAAGCCATTAAGTGGCCAGATGCAGTCAGCTTATGACAATCGGGTTGACTTTTATTCGCTGTTCAACCCCACTGCGTTCAGCGTTTTTGATCATACTCAAGTCGCAGGCGTCGCTCTGCTGCTGCTGGCGCTCGTCATTCTCTGCATCGCGATCGGTTCAGGACAATCGGAATCAGCGAAAGGTTCCGTAGTCTCCTCATTTCTTCAGGGGATGTTGAAGCTGGTCCTGATGCCAATCCAGATCCTGCAGGGTAAACCGGTCAAAGAATCCGCTCCCGTGTTTTCTCTCCTTGGAATGATTCTGTTATGCACTCTGGCGCTCCATGAACTCCCGGCGGCTGCTGTCGTGGCCGCAAGTGTTGCCGGAGTGGCTGCTCAGGATTGGTATCGCCGCAGCTTTTCAATGACTTATACGGTCGAGGCTGGGGAGCTGCTGTTTTCCCGCGGAGGTCGGGCGGCGACCGTACTGGCAATGGCTGCAATGGCCTTTGCCGTGGTCACGTCCAGGCTTCCAGGAGCAGCACCGCTGGGTTTTGGTTTTGACCCGGAAACTCAAGTCACCGTCGAAACCCTGACAACACAGATTAACTCCCTCGAACCCGACGCGCGGGTGCTGCACACGCGACTCGAACAGGGTGACCTGCTGATCTGGAGCGGTCGGAAAAGTTTTGTGGACAGCCGTGTGCTGCCCTTCAGTTCGGCAGCGAACCCCATTTTCGAGTATCACAGCAAAGTGCGTGAATCAATCCTGCGGCCGCCGCAGGAAGAACCAAAGACTTCAGATCCACGTGAAAAAGACCGGATCCTCGCCGACCGTCAGAGTTCGCTGGCAGTCGCACGAAAGCTGCTCGAAGACTACCGCGTGTCTCACATCATGGTCCGCCTCGCACCACCCGGACCCCCCGACTACCAGTCGATTAACTCGCTGGTAGCCGGTGGCGAGTTTCTGCCGATCAGCATTGGACCTTCAGCAGCAGTCATGCAGAGATTCTCGCCACAGACATCGCCCGAACAGCTGATTGAAAAGCTGCCGAATTTCGTGGATCAGGCGTTTCGAAGTGCACAGCCAGCCGAACCAGAACTGCGGATTCTGACGCCAGCCAAAAGCTTCTACGATCGCTGGATCTATCGAACTCGGCCGTACATGTCAGCACCACGACGACAGGCCATGCACTACCTCGAACTGGCCGACCGCGAGCCGCAGGACATTTCCAAAGCACTCAACGCCATCGCACTTGTTACGTTGGGCATCCGTGAACTGCACGAAGCTCTCGACGCCAAACATGCTCCCGACGATGTCGGGGCATGGTTATCGCTTGGATTTGGATACCAGAGACTCGCTGAACTTGAGCAGCTTGTGGCGGGGCAAAACGTCAGTCCGCGGCTGCGACAGCTGCGTTATATCCAGGCCGTGTGCGCCTACCGTCAGGCCATCAGGCTGGAACCCAATGATCTCAGAGCCTGGGAGGCCCTGCTCACGCTCTATGAAGGCATGCAGCGCAGCGACCTGATCCTCGAAACCCTCGAAAAGTGGCTCGAGCTTGTGGATACTCTGAAGGTCCCCGCAGAAGTGCAGTCGCAGTTCGACGAATTTCGGACGCGGCGGTTCGTCCAGAAACGCGACATCGAAGACATGCTGGTGGAATCTGACTCCAGGCTCAATCAACAGATCGACCAGCAGAAACAGGCCAGCGCTCAGGCACTGCTGGATGCCAAAAAACAGGGCAAAAAAGACACCAGCGAAGCGGCTGCACTTGAAGAAGTCAACGCCGAAGAAGCTCGTGAAGCACTGCTTTCGGCAGCCCTCGCAAATTCCGCCGGACGACCTCGACGTGCCCTCAATGGGATCGAAGAAAAAGCCGCATTGCTCAGCGGAGTCCCTCCGGCACAGGTACTCAAAGGCCAGCTGCTTCTGGAAATCGGCGAGCTCGAGGCTGCCCACAGCCTGCTCCTGACTCTCAGCCAGCAGGCGCGAAAGGAACCTCAGGCCTTCGCCGGTACTTCATGGCAACTGCCCGTAGCCACTGCTCAACTCTGCATGGGCGACTATGCTCTCGCTGCGGAAACCTGGAATAACGAACTGACTTTTCTTGATCGCGAAGCCGCACGACCAGACAACTGGACCACCGCACTCTTCTCCCTGCCACTCGTCGGCGATGTCAATCTGCAGTTCAATGCACCCATGCCCGTGTGGCCATTCACGCATACAGCCGGAATGGGGCAGCAGATTGCATCACTGAACGAAATCCGCGCCGAAGTTGCACTCCTGCAGGCCATCGTGCGGCTGGAGGATGGCGACGTCGCCCGAGCCAAAGCACTCCTCATGAAAGTCATCACCGAATATGGCGAAACACGAGTGCGGCAGCTGGCAGCCATTTACCATGCCATGAGCGATGCAGATTCCGCAAAACAGCTGGAAGCCTACAACCTGAACCCCTGGGAAGAATTTGAATACCCCGGAGAACCTGTCCCGCCCCCGTCGCCCACCGCACCAGGAGCACCCACCGCACCGGGAGCACCGGCGGCACCAGGAGCACCGGCGGCACCAGGAACACCCGCAAACCCCGGTAATGGTGCGGCGGCTCGTCCACCCGGACAGCCTCCCGCAATGCCGGCCGAAAAATAAGTGCTCCCAGTTTCTCCTCCCGAAAACTCGACGCAGTCCGCAGAATCAGCCCGCAATTGTCTACCAGTCGCCGTGTTCGCCGTTTTATTGACCCTGTGAGTGACAGTTGAGCCGAATTTCAAATGGGGGGGCACATTTGCCCTCCAGCTGTATTCGGGGACTGTCACAGGAGCGGGCGCGATGACAAGCAGGTTGTGGGCAGGACTGTCGCTGGGATGCTTCGCGTGGACAGCCGTCGTTTCTGCCGGTGATCACTTTCTGCAGTGGCGCACAGAGCGAACGCGGTGCCGCGTCCCGGACTGGCATTACAAAGTCCAGCGAGATTCACCTTCGCAGACGGTGATGTCTGAGCGTCCGATTCCCGGAGACAGCGGCGCGTCCTTCATTTTTGATAACGCCTCTGTCGGACCTGTCAACGTCACCGGACTGGCGGGACTGACAAGGGCGGAGGTCTGCGGTGCGGTTGTAAGCGGCGTTCTTGTGCACGGCGGCGGACCTGTCGGACTGCAGCAGCGGGGCTGGGTGAATGTTCGTGTTCAGGGACTGACCGCAACCGGGGGGGGAGTGGACCGGGGGGTGGTTGTTTGTGAGGGAAGTACTTGGGTCGATCTGGAACGACTGACTCCCAAAACTTTTCAAATTCACGCAGAGCCACAGGCAAAAGGGCTCACGACATCGACAAAAATCGAACGGATTCGGGTATTCCTGCAGTACTCCGAAAACCGATAATCCCGATTGTAACGACTTTTCCGGGGGGCTGGGAAAGCGATTACCGGGTTATCGGACCGGAGTTTCCCATGAGGCGACACTTGTGGCGCGTCCTGCTGGCAGGAATGCTGGCATCTGGTGTTGGTTCCGTGCAGGCACAGGAGCCACGTGGACCGGGATTTAATGAGTTGATTGTTGTTGATCCCGGCCTGACCGATGACGGCAAGCCCACAGTCGTGATTCAGGATGGCAGGGTCGAAGTTCCGCCATCACTGCATGTGCACCCGAACTACTACAGTGGTGATCGGGAATATCAGGCCCAGATTCTGCAGGGTGGGCCTGTGATCATCGTGGCGAATCACCCCAAGTCCGGTCAGAAACTCTACATTGATGCCATCCTTCCTGCAGGAGCCCCGATCGTGGCGTATTCCGCGCACACGATCACGTATGTGTATCCGGACCGTCGCGTCTGCATCGAGTTCTGCCTGCTGGATGAATGTCGGGCGACGGTGAAGTATGTCAGTGGTCGTGGATTTGCCCGTGAAGTCCAGGAAAAGATCAGCGACTCCGTTGAAGCCGTCCGGGAGCAGAAAAAGAAGTCGCGTTTGGCAGCCGAGTTGGGTGAGCTGCGGACAGAAGTCACAGATATCGCCAAAGGTTCGCTGGGCCTCGCATCGACGGCCGGCACCATTGCAGTGGAAAGAACCCGCGCATTGACTCGAATCCTGCCCGGCGCCGCCATGCTGCGGAGTGCCGGTCAGCAGTCGGAGCGACGTGCAGCGATGGAAGAAACACGTCAGGCCGGGATCGAAGCCGCCCGGCGGTTGAAAAAGGATGAGGACACTCTGCCAACCGTGAGGTAGCGGTGGTTATGGTGGTGTCGTGGCTTGCGTAGCGTGCTCACACCTGCGTGAATCAGAGAAGCTACTGGGGGCTTGTGATGATTATGTTTTTCCGTGTCGGTGTTGCCATCCTCGTTCTGCTGATTGTGATCTCCAGCAGCCGTGCACAGCAGGTGAGAGTGACTGGCTCGGTGAAGGTCGTGGATGGAATTACGCGGATAATGGCAGGGAATCAGGATAAAGACATTACGATTGAGTCGCTTGGTGGCTACACCGTAGAGAAGGCGGTTGCAACCAGCAAAGCGAACAATGAAATTGCCAGGGCATCATCACCTTCGGCTTCGACAGCTTCGCTTAAAATTCCAACGCATTATTTTAACACCATCATAAACATCTCCGGCACCCTGGTCAAAGGGTCCGCCGCCACAAAAGAAACCACCGATTTCAATGTTCAGGTTCTGCTCGACGGCATGGGCCCGGAAATCGCTGATTCTACGGCAGACTCATACCCCGGAAGCACCGGCGCCATTCGTGTTCTGTTGAAGGACTCGGATCTAAATGAAGCATCGCTGACTCGCGCATCCTTCAGCCTCCGACAGAAGCTGATCGGCCTCACCCCAGGCAGCACAGCAACCACGCAGATTCAGCGGCCGCTGATCCTCGATCGTGACCCCACCTATGACCCCGTCAGCCGCACCATTCTATTGTCCTATCCGGAACTCTATCCGGGAGATTACGTGCTGACGCTTGTGAGTAGCGGACTCAGGGATGTAACGGAAAACGCCTGCGGGGAAAAGCAGATCGATCTTCACGTCTCCAGCAAAGCCTCTCGTGGCGATCAGGTCGAGTATCCGCAGTTTCTGGCACCGGGGTTTCGGCAGGAT
>JBJTOP010000332.1:0-13307 GCA_046074645.1 Planctomycetaceae bacterium
GCGCCTTGTCACCATCCGAGGGCGAGGCTTCTGCCGAGCCACCGAACGCTGGTGCGCGCTGTGAGCGATTGCCGACGATTTTGCGAAGCAGGAGGGATCGGCGCAGCGCTCGCGTCAGGGATGCGGCTCAGCAGGAGCTTCACCCTCCCGGCAACCCCTCGTGCCAGAAAGTCAAGGCCATTGGGCTGCCGCCATGCGGCTGTGTACTGAGCGGTTGGACGGCAGCTCCCGGCGGTGTTTTGCAGCGAAGGTGCGGGCGCTTGTGAGTGCGTTGGCGGGGCGTTTGCAGGGCCGTTTGCCCGCAGGCTGCCGCCATGCGGCTGTGTACTGAGCGGTCGCACTGGGATGGTGAAACCCTGCGAGCTGTGGTCGGTCGACTTTGAGGGGGGTGAGTGGCGGTTTCGCGGCAGCGAAACGCGACTTCGGGGGTTGGATCAGGGAGCTGGGAGGTGATCCGGGGACTGGCGTTCACGGGCGATCTGAGCTGCACCGTGGGTGACGAACGTGAGTGCTCGATCGAGGTTTGCGGTGGTGAGCATCACGATGTAGTCATCGGTGCTGAGCCGAGCGATTTCGGCGAGCTTATCGATGCTGCAATTCTGAAGGTCTTCAAGCGGATCGCGGTGGAATTCGCCGGCAGGTCCGGGGATAGCTGGTCCAAAAGCAGCGGGGAACGGGTGCTTCGCGGACATTTTCAGCATGATGTCTCGCGACTCGTCCGGGGTGTAGAAGTTTGCTCGGAGCTGATCGGGGATGTGCCGCTGCAGCAGCGCGTCGGCGATGAGTCTGGAAATGCCACCGAGAGCACTGGTGATATACAGTGGTTTGCCGGCGTTGATGGTGAGCAGTGCCTCTTCGAGAATTCCGGGGAGTCGCTGTTGAGGTTTTACTTTTGCTCCGCCGATGCAGAGTCGGACATCGGACAGTTCCGTGATTCGCTGGCGCATCTCCGTGAGTGCTCGGATGCGGCCGAACAGAGCCTCGCTGGAGCCGTGTTGGATGGCAGAGACATCGATATCCGGGGGCAGCATCTGTTCCACGTTCATGACGCGATTCTGCATGAGCTTTTTGACGGTGGGATCATGAGCTGGGGGTGGCTGATCGGGCCAGGCGATCACGTTCAGGATTGGGGGCTGTTCGGGTTCGGATGACGCGGATGACTGCCAGGTTCGCAGGTCATGGGCCTTGACGGCCAGGTGGTGCATCACGCCTTCGTTGCGCCACTGGTGTCCAAGGACGAGCCGGCCACCTTCGCGCAGGACGTACGTGGCTTCCTGAAGTGTGAGGCGATTGACGTCATCATTCGGGAATGCGACGTCACCGAGTTCTGCATCAGAAGCGGAAATTGAGATTCCGAAGCTGAGTCCGGAGAATTTTCCGAAGTATCGAGATCGCTGGTCTGGCATGGGAGTGTTCACGGCCGAAACGTTTCAAGGACTTCAAGTTTCAGCGAAGAATTGAGTGAGGAGAGCAGTTCGCGTGATGCCTGCAGTTCCTGGTCGAAGACCTGTGACTGGGGAATCAGCCAGAATTGCTGTTCCCGGGGTGCGTTCATGAGGTTTGCGATACAGGGAAATCTGGGCCAGACCCGAATCTGACTGGTGCTGAGATCCAGAGCTTTTTCGCGAGCGATGGATTCCATCAGGAGCAGACGCAGGTGTTCGCGGAGAGCGGCCGAGACGACTCGGTGCGTATTTCCATCGGCAATTCGGACGGTGGGCATTGCTGAGAAGGGCAGATGTGTGGGGCTGGAGTGCATAGCAGTGGACATGGCATCGACCACCACGATGGGAACTCCGTGCAGCAACGCTGTTTCAAATTCTTCACGACAGGCCAGTCGCTGTTCGTAGGCAGGGGTTCGGAGCGCGATGAGGATGCTGTGACGAGCGGCGGATTCGAGTTGTCCGGACCAGTTGGAGCCGGAGGTGAGGTCGTCGGCATCGTAGAAGCAGTCAACTTCCGGCAAACGCTGCAGGGAATCTTTAATAGCACGAGCGAAGAAGACACCATCGGCCTTGGCATGGCTGAGGAAGAGTTTGAGTTCTTCGCGGATTCCGCCGAGCACATGGCGGGCGCGGTGCATGGCGAGGAGTGCGAGGTTGAACGGTCGCAGGCGAGGTTCTTCGCCAAGATCCGAGATTTCCCGTATCTGGCGACTGTTGAGTTTTGCTGGCAGATTTTGTCTGGCGGAATTTGAAAATGCATACATGAGTGCGCTGCGACTGCCGTCGTCCTTTCGCGGCAGTGTGCCGGCAATATTCTCGGTGGCCTGCAGCAGTTTTGTGTCAGCGCGGAATGTTTCTGAGAGCAGAATAATGTAGACGGTTGGCTTATCCGGACGGTTTAACGCGGACTGAATGTCTTCCGGACTTGTGCAGTTCTGGATTTCAACACGTTCCCAGGGATCACTCACTTCAGGCCCTTGCCTGAGACCGCTGGTGGGTCTTTGATACCTGAAGGTTTCGATAAGGATATCGACGAAAACCCTTGCTTCACCGTCCGCAGCACCGTCTTTGGGGTGATACACAACGACGACATCAAGCAAGGACTTTGCCATCAGGGCGTCTCCGAAGAGGACTGCAGAAACGATCGCGGGGTATCTGAGTTGTCATCCCAGTTCTGTTTCTGCAAATCCAGCATAGCACGACTGCTGACGGTTGACCGCAAATGCTGTGAGCGTTTTGAAACCTCTTTCAGCCAGGCGCGGATTTTTTCAGTATCTTCCGTCCATTTTTTCATCAATGCGTAGTCATGGTGGACGCGGTCATGGAGTCGCCGAGGGACATTTTCGGATTCATAGTACGGTTTGGCAAAGTCTTTATGGTGCGGAAGAACAATCCCCAGCAGTGCCGCGGGTTTTGAGCGGTCGGTGATGGCGATGTCAATCTCTTTGTCGACCCAGCGACTCAGTTGAGTTCGGGGACCAACGAGGACGATGATGATGCCGCATTCCTGGAGGAACTGCAGTTGGATGTCGTCTGCATCTTTGCCGGAGCCACCATCGCTGCTGGTGGCGATCATTTCCCGTGGCAAATTGAGAAGTTCACGCAGCCTGAGAGCGTAGCTTACGTCGTCAGCCACATGACTGATGAAGATGCATTCGGATGGATTGTCCAGGGGCATGAGTTGTCCAGTCATGCAGGACACCAGCAGGCGGATCTGCCCCGAACACCGAGACGTGAATGATTTTACACTTTGTCGGGAACAGGGAGTGGGCCCAACAGGACTTGAACCTGTGACCTTTCGGATGTGAACCGAACGCTCTAACCAACTGAGCCATGGGCCCCTGTGAGTGGGAATTTTAGCGTGGCATTGATGAAAACACAATTGAAAACGGTTTTTCACTCGAAAGCGGCAAATGGTGAGTTGTCGTTTTCGTCTGTGACTGGACCGATTCCCGTTGACTTCATATCCGACAGCATCTAACCTCAGGAAAATCCCTTGAAGGTTGTCCATGCGGCGTTTCCTTTGCTACCTGTTGCTGCTTTCGCTTCTGCAGTCTGCGATACCTTCGCTCCTGCATCCGGCGCTGATCTGCGCAGCGGATGCTGGTGGAAGCGGAATACGGCATGTGCATGTGGACGGGACAACCGCGGGTGCACACCACGCCCATCAGCACGGGCATCGGCATGGACATTCCCATGGGCATGGGCAACGGGATAAGGGTACCGGCGCAGAATCCACGCCCTGCAACTGCCTGAAATCCTCGCACCGCCACGACGCGGATGCAGCATGGCTTCCGGATCTGACAGTGGACGTCCGCCGCGATGTTGATGATTTTTCGGTGGCCGAGTCAGTGCCGCGAGACGTTGTGTGGGTTCTGCATTCTGTCGAGTGTGCAGATGCTTGTCCGGCAGCCGACCGCGGCTCGTCCTGGCACGGCAACCTTCTGCTTTGTTTGCGTATTTAGGGTTCCTGCCTGAGCTTGTTCAGTCTCGGCAAGTCGTGTGAACTCAGAACGTAAACAGGAACGGCGAACATGCTATTCAATGGTGGGCGGTTTGGTCGATGGCTGACAGCGGCCCTGCTACTCGCAGCGATCGCTGGACCACTGTGGTATTTTCAGGCCCGCTGGCAGGCATGGCTCCGGGGGGGCACGGCGGGAACTGCGGCGAGCTCCGATACTGCCAGGTCGGCAGCAAAAACAAAACGCTCCAGCTCCCGCAGTCGCAGTGCGGCGGCCGCGGCGGCTCTTGAAGTGCTCAGGCTGAGCCCTCAGGCGCAGCGAAATCTCCGGTTGGTTTCGCAGCCTGCCACGCTTCAGCACTACTGGCGGACGATTCAGATACCTGGCGAGATTCGGGATCGTCCGGGAATTTCGGACCGTGGCGTGACATCATCGGCGGTGGGAGTGGTATCGGCGATTCATCGTTTTCCGGGAGATGCCGTGCAGCCTGGGCAGCCGCTGTTCACGCTGCAGCTGTTCAGTGAGTACCTGCAGAATACTCAGGCGGAGCTCTTTCGGGCCTCGCGAGAAACTGAGCTGGTTCAGGAGCAGGTGGATCGGTTGTCTGCGATTGCGAAGGACGGAGCGATTGCGGAAGTGCGAGTGATTGACCTGAAGAATCAGTTGCGTCGCCAGCAGGCGCTGATCGCGGCCTGTCGCCAGGATCTGCTGACTCGCGGGCTGACACCGGAGCAGATTGATCGGGCGGCGGAGGGATCCTTCGTCTCAACGATCGAAGTGACGGCTCCTTCAGCCGGAGTGGTGTCGTGGGAAGTGCAGGAGCTTTCGGTGGAACTGGGCCAGCAGGTGCAGGCTGGGCAGCTCCTTGCAAAGCTGTCAAATCACGAAGCGCTGTTTGTTGTGGGTCGAGCATTCAAGCAGGAGGCACCATTTCTGGAGCAGGCTGCTCAGGAAGGGCGTGCGATCGATGTGGAGTTTGCCGAGGACGACCTGAGTCACTGGCGCGATGGTGCTCCGCTGCAGTCATTTGCCATCCGTCATCTGGCCAATTCGATTGACCCGCAGAGCCGCACGTTTGACTTTTTTATTCCGCTGCAGAATCAGTCGCATCGCTACAGCCGGGCCGGCGAGGAGTTTGTGGCGTGGCGTTTTCGTCCGGGGCAGCGGACGCGTCTGCACGTACCGGTGGAGGAGTATCGGGATATATTTGTGCTGCCAACGGCGGCCGTCATTCGGGAGGGGGCTGAGGCTTATGTGTTTCGGCAGAGTGGCGAGCTGTTTGATCGGCGGCGGGTGCAGGTACTGCATGAGGACCGTCGTTTTGTGGTGCTGGCAAAAGACAGCGACATTGGTCCCGGCATGCTGATCGCTCAGAATTCCGCCGCGGCGCTCAATCGGGTGCTGCGAGCCCAGACGGCTGCCGGCGAAGAGCCTGGCTTTCATGTGCACGCGGATGGCAGCATTCACGGCGATCACTGAGGGGTGGCTTCATGCTGAATGCTGTTATTCGTTTTTCGCTGCAGTACCGCCTGATGGTAATCACTGTCAGTGTGGTTCTGCTGGTGTATGGATCGTGGCTGGCCACGCAGCTGCCGATTGACGTGTTTCCGGATCTGGATCGTCCTCGCGTGATTCTGATTACGGAGTGTCCGGGTCTGGCGGCTGCTGAAGTGGAGACACTGGTGACTCAGCCCATCGAGACTGCGGTGCTGGGAGCGGCGGGAGTGCAGGCGGTTCGCAGCCAGACAACGTCCGGGCTGAACGTGATCTACGTCGAGTTCGACTGGAATACGGACATTCGATCAGCGCGACAGACGGTTCAGGAACGGCTGTCTGTTGTGCGGGATCTGCTGCCCGAGGGTGTCAATCCACAGATGACTCCACCGGCATCAATTATGGGGCAGTTTGTGATTGCCGGAATCTATCGTCAGGCCGGACCGCATGGCGGGCAGCTGGCTGTGATCCCTGGGACTCAGCTGATGGCCGAGCGGATCGTACGATTGGATTCGCAGCCGGAACTGGTGGTTTGGAAACCTGGTGACCGCCGCAGTCTGAATAGCTGGGAAGAGCAGCCTGCGGAAAATGTGACGTGGCAGACGGATTCCGACGCCGCGGTCACTCGCCGACCATCACCTGAGTTCGTTGCGCGGGCTCGGCTGCAGCTGCGCGGCCGCGAGTATACCGTCGATTTTGGGACTCCGGAGCAGCAGCAACAGGCGTTGAGGACGACTGCCGACTGGGTGTTTCAGCCTCGCCTGCGAAAGACCGCGGGTGTTGCGGAAGTGTTTATACAGGGCGGTGAACAGAGGCAGTATCAGGTGCTGGTGGATCCGGCTGCACTGCTCGAATACGACGTCACTCTGCAGGAAGTTGAACAGGCGTTGCGGGAGAGCAATCTGAATGCGAGTGGTGGGTTTGCGGTTTCGGGGGAGATTGAGCGTCCGATTCGGATCCTTGGTCGGCCTGGCCCGGATGCCTCCTCGATTCTGAAGGAGCTGGAAAACATTCCTGTGCACGTGCATGAGGCTCGCGCAGTGCTGCTGAAACAGGTAGCCCGAGTGACGCTGGGAAGTCAGTTTCGCCGAGGTGACGGGGCGGTGAATGGGCAGCCGGGAGTGGTGTTTACGATTGTTCGTCAGCCCCATACGGACACACGGCGACTGACCGATGCTGTGACGGCGGCACTCGCAGAAGTCGAAGCAACACTTCCGCCGGATCAAATCATCAATTCCGAACTGTTCCGACTCAAGGGGTTTATTGATCGCGGGATCTTCAATGTGGCCGAGGCTCTGGTAATCGGAGCGGTGCTGGTGGTGATTGTGCTGTTTGTGTTCCTGCTGAACTTTCGCACGACGTTCATCACGCTGACCGCCATTCCTCTTTCCCTCGTGATGACCACGCTCAGCTTTCGCCTGATCGGCTGGCTCACGGGCACACCGTTGTCGATCAACGTGATGACGCTGGGTGGGCTTGCGGTGGCGATGGGAGAACTGGTTGATGATGCGATTGTGGACGTGGAGAACATCTTTCGGCGTTTGCGGGAGAACAATCGGCTGGCGGAACCTCGTCCTGCGCTGCTGGTGGTGTACGAGGCGAGTCTCGAGATTCGCAGTGCGATTGTGTTTGGCACGATCGTTGTGATTCTGGTGTTTCTGCCGCTGTTTGCATTATCGGGGGTGGAGGGCCGGTTGTTTGCTCCACTCGGAGCCGCCTACATTGTTTCGATTCTTGCATCGCTGCTGGTATCGCTCACTGTGACCCCGGTAATGTCCTATTACCTGCTGCCGCAGTCTGAAGGAGCTCATGGAGAAGCCGATGGACGCGTGCTGCGAATGCTGAAGCGTTTTGCTGCGCCGCTGATCCGCTGCAGTCTGGCGTATCCGCGGCTTTTGCTGGTGGCTACGTGGATTTGTGTGGCCCTTGCCAGCTGGCAATTTTCCCGGATGGGCCGCAATTTTTTACCGCAGTTTGACGAAGGCAGCGTGCAGATCAATGTGAGTTTGCCGCCGGGCTCATCACTTGAAGCCTCCAACCGTGCGGCCGCGGCGATTGATGCCAGACTGCGAAGTCTGCAGCAGACCGCTGAACGACCGGATGGCGAGATTCTGCATTTTGTTCGTCGCACCGGCCGTGCTCAGCTGGATGAACACGCGATGCCCGTGAGCAGCAGCGAATATGTACTGAGCATGAACCCAGTGTCCCGGCGAAGCCGCGAGGATACGCTGGCCAGCCTGCTGGAACAATTACGGGAAGAAGTACCTGGAGTGGATATTGAGGTCGAGCAGCCGCTGGCTCACATGATCAGCCACATGGTCTCCGGTGTGTACGCTCAGATTGCCATCCGGATTTACGGCGATGATCTGGACATGCTGCAGCGACTGGCAGAACAGTCGCGGGCCGCCATTCAGGACATTCCGGGACTGACGCCACCGGTTGTGGAGGCGATGCGACAAACGCCTGAGCTGCAGATTCGGCTGCGTGGTGACGATCTGGCGTTTCATGGGCTGACACGCGCCCAGACTGCGCGGATTCTGCAGACGGCGCTGCAGGGAGAAGTGGTCTCCGAGATACTCGAAGGGCAGCGTCGATTTGATCTGCTGATCCGGCTTGAAGAAGCGTCCCGCACGGACTACGCGAATCTTGGCCGACTGCGGATTGATCTTCCCGGGGGGCGGGGGCAGGTGGAGCTGCGTGAGATAGCGGACATCGAAGAGGGACTGGGGCCCAGTGCGGTGAATCGCGAAAACGCGAGGCGGCGAATTGTGATCCGCTGCAATACTCGCAATCGGGACCTGAGCAGTGCAGTGGCTGAGATTCAGCAGCGACTGCGTGCCCGGGTGTCACTGCCGGAGGGTTATTTCGTGGAATACGGCGGCCAGTTTGAAAGTCAGGAACGAGCATCGGCGATGATAATGATGCTGGCCGGAGTTTCGGTGGCGGGAATGTTCGTGGTGCTGCTGCTGCTGTTTCCTTCGGTGCGAATTGTTCTGCAGATCCTGAATGCTCTGCCAACGGCCTTCATTGGCGGTGTGGCAGCGCTGCTCATCACTCGTCAGGACCTGACCGTGGCCAGCCTGGTCGGCTTTATCTCGCTCGGGGGAATTGCTGTTCGCAACGGAATTCTGCTGGTCACTCACTACGTGCATCTGCTGGAACATGAAGGCGAACAGTTCACGCCGGCGATGATCCTGCGTGGCAGCCTTGAGCGACTGGCGCCGGTGCTGATGACGGCTTTGACCGCAGGCATCGGCCTGATCCCGCTTGTCCTTGGTGGTCAGGCACCCGGCCGCGAAATTCTTTACCCTGTCGCCACCGTTATTCTGGGCGGACTGGTGACTTCAACGTTTTGCGAATTCCTGATTCATCCAGGACTGTTCTGGAAGTTCAGCGGTTCCGCGATTGCGAGGCTGGATGAGCGGGGCCAGCATCGAGTGATGGAAAATCGCAGTTCGCTGGGTTAGCCATGGAAAGGGGCCGGAGCGGCCGTGGCGATTTGTGTGTCGATCAAGTGCAGCAGCTTTTGGGCCACATCTTCCTTGGTACCACGAAATTCAGCGATGGTTGTGGCCTCGGGTGAGAGCACTTCCACATGGTTGACAGCGGAGCCGATGGCTGAGGTATCGTTGAGGACGATGCAGCTGCAGTTTTTCATGCGGAGTTTCCGCATGGCGTTGTTGCGGGGATCCTGAGATTCGAGGGCAAAGCCGACAACCCAGCGATGTCCCCGAGCAGCTCCGAGTTCGGCAAGAACGTCGGAAGTTTCGACGAGTTCGAGGACGATTGGCTGACCGGTTTTGGTGATCTTGCCGGAGGTTCGCTGGCGGGGCCTGTAGTCGCAGACTGCTGCTGTGGCGATGATTCCATCGCAGCCGGGAAAGAGTCGCAGGCAGGTTTCGCGGAGCTGGTCGGTGGTTTCGATGCGATGGAGCTGGCAACCGGCCGGCGGCGACAATTCAACAGGGCCGGTGACAAGCTCCACCTGATGTCCGGCGGCAATAGCGGCGGCGGCAAGTGCATAGCCCATGCGGCCGCTGCTGGCGTTGGACAGAAAGCGGACGTCATCCACGTATTCGCGAGTGGGGCCGGCGGTGATGAGGATCCGCATCAGGGGGTTCCGGTGGAGCCTGTGGCAGTGAGCAGTCGCGGGATGGCGTCGAGGATTTCGAGGGGTTCGGCCATTCGACCGGCACCGATTTGACCGCAGCTGAGCCAGCCTTGGCCGGGACCGACGAGGTGCACACCGTCTGCACGCAGCTGTGCGATGTTGCGTTGCACGGCTGGGGCATCCCACATATCAGCGTTCATGGCAGGCGCGACGAGGATGGGGCAGCGACAGACGAGGAGTGTGGTGCTGAGGAGATCGTCGGAGAGTCCGAGTGCGATTCGGGCGATTGTGCGGGCGGTTGCCGGGGCGACGATGGCAAGGCGAGCACGGCGAGCAAGCCCGATGTGTTCTCCCTGCCAGTGTTCACGGGGCGTGAACTGATCGTCGTGGACAGGTCGGCCGGTAAGTGCTTCGAAGGTGCTGCGGCCGATGAACTGGGATGCGGAGTCTGTGAGGATGACGGAGACGCGAGCGTTGCGCTGCACGAGGCGACTGCAGAGGTCTGCGGATTTGTAAGCCGCGACACCTCCGCAGACGCCCAGGAGCACTTCGCAGTCTGCGAGCGGATCTGCCATGGATCGGAATGGTTGCAGGAGGGATTAGAGGTCGTCGAGTGACGGGCCCTGTTCGCGGTGGTATTTATCGACGAGCGACGATTCGTCTTTCGCGGTGCGTACGTTTTCTGTGGCGTCGAGGAAGATCTTGTCCTGCATGATTTCCGCGACGACGATTTCCATGAGGTTCTTGGTTTGGATATCGACGAGCTGTGGGGCGCCGCGGTTGAGCTGCACCATGCGTTTCTGGATCAGGGAAGACAGGCGGAAGCGACCGCCTACCTTGCGGACAATGTCGTCTTCGCGAAAGTCGTCAAGCATTTTGAGCCCTCTCTTCGGCCTTGAGGATGTCACAGATTTCGGTGACTGCGGATTCCAGCTGATCGTTGATGACGATGTAACGGTATTGCGGAGCCTGGCGGAGTTCGCGTTCGGCGACAGCCAGACGCCGCTGGATGACGTCTTCGGATTCTGTTCCGCGAGCCCGCAGGCGTCGTTCGAATTCTGCGGGGGACGGAGTACGGAGAAAGATAGTAACAGCCTGCGGGTATTGCTGCACGACCTTCCGGGCTCCTTCGACGTCAATTTCCAGGAATGCCCAGCCATTCTGGGAGTGGGCGCGGTCGAGTTCGGAGCGGAGTGTGCCGTAGAGATAACCGGAGGAGAAGACTTTGGCGTGTTCGATAAAGTCGCCGTGTTCGAGTCTGGAGCGAAATTCGGACGGGGAGAGGAACCAGTAGTCGTCACCGTGAACTTCGCCAGGGCGGGGTGGGCGAGTGGTGGCGGAGACGGATTTGACAAGTCGGACGGGCGCGCGGTCGATGAGCAGTCGGACAAGCGTGGTTTTACCACTGCCGCTGGGACCGGAAAGAACAACGATGCGGGGAACTGTGCCGGACATGCGCTGGGAACACTAAAAAACAGGCGATGGGATTATTCGACGTTTTGGAGCACTTCGCGGATACGTTCGATGGCCGCTTTCATTTCGACCACACAGTGACCGATGGTGGTGCTGTTGGCCTTCGATCCGATGGTGTTGATCTCCCGGAACATTTCCTGACTGATGAATTCAAGTTTTCGGCCCTGGGAGTTGTCTGCAGCCAGCATTCTGCGGAACTGTTCGATGTGGCTTTTGAGCCGTGTGATTTCTTCGTTGATGTCGCAGCGATCAGCGAAAATCGCCATCTCACGGATGATGTCTGTTTCGTTGAGCGTGACATTGAGGTCGGCCATCAGGCGACGGACGCGTTCAAGGAGCTTATCGCGGTATTCAATGACGACGGTGGGGGACAGTTCGGTAACGGTGACAAGGTGCTGCTGGATGACGTCGCACTGAAGTGACAGATCCTGCCGCATCGACTCACCCTCGCGACGACGGAAATCGTCGAAATGATCGAGCGTATCGCAGAGACAGCGTTCGAGATCCGGCCAGAGGGCACTCAGTTGAGCGTCATCGACTTCACTTTCGATAACAACTCCAGGGAGTGTCAGCAGTGCAGCCAGGGGGATTTCGGCGGCGGAAATCACTGAGCCGAGTTGTTGCTGGTAGCTGTGGAGCACCTGCAGGTCGAGTTGGTGGTCGGTTTGCCCGGAAAGAAAGCGAACCCTGATCGTGCCCTGAACCGCACCACGGGCGATGCGAGAACGAATGACACGTTCGATGTCAGCTTCGAAGCGGGCGAGCGAATCAGGGAGACGAAGGGAAAGTTTCAGATAGCGGTTATTGACGGACTTGAGTTCTGCGCTGACGTGTGCGAGGGATGTCTGCAGACTGGAATGCCCGAAACCTGTCATGCTGAGCAGCACAGAGCATGGTTCCTGTTGGGTGAGACTGAAATTGAAGACCGTGGCGGTTGACGATGGACCAGTTGAAGCCGAGGTCAGGGCGTTCAGGATTTGGGGGCGTCGCCAGCCGGGGGCTGGGCGGGTTCGGCTGGAGGAGCGTCGGCTTTGGGGGCTTCCTGTTTGGGGGCTTCGGACTTTGGCGCTTCTTCTTTTGGCGCTTCTTCTTTTGGAGCTTCTTCTTTTGGCGGTTCGGACTTTGGCGCTTCCTCTTTGGGGGCGTCGCCAGGGGGAGCGTCTGCGGGTGCGGGATCGGTTTTAGGAGGCTCGGCAGCCGGGTTTTCGGTTTTTGTGGGTTCGGTTTTGGCGGGTTCGGTTTTGGCGGGTTCGGTTATTGGGGTATCCGCTTTCGGTGTGTCAGTTTTGGGCTCTTCTGTTTTCTTCGCGTCTTCTTCAGATTTGTCGGCGTTGGCGCCGGCCTGGAGTCGGGTGGTGGAATTTTGGGAGCGGATGATCATGCCAAGACCGCCGGAGATGAGGATCCAGAAGACAGCGAGCACGATGGTGATTTTTGTAAAGAAGTCACCGGCGCGAGTACCGAAGGCGCTTTGGCCGCCCATCCCGCCAAATGCACCGGCCAGTCCGCCGCCGCGGCCGCGCTGAATGAGCACCAGCAGGATGAGGATCAGGCTGATGAGTGCGAGGAGAGTGGTGAGGAGGAAGATCAGGAAGGACATGGAGGGGACGGCTTTCGTATCTGAGGAAACGCGAAAAGACGGAGTTTATCCGTCTTCTGCGTGCAGTGATTGTGGAGAGGCAGGATCGGCAGGTTGGGAGTCAGCCTGCGAGTTTTTCTGCGGCACGAATGATGGGGACGAAAGTGGCGGATTTGAGGCTTGCGCCACCGACCAGGGCGCCATCGACGTTGGGTTGCCCCAACAGTGTTTCGGCGTTATCGGGCTTGACGCTGCCTCCGTAGAGGATCCGAGTTTTCTCTGAAAAAGCCGGATTATATCGTCGCGCGAGCCATTTGCGAAGGTGTTCGTGAGCGGATTCGGCTTGTTCCGGGGAAGCGGTAACGCCTGTGCCGATGGCCCACACGGGTTCGTAGGCAATCACAATACCAGCAACCTTCTCTTCAGAAATCCCCTCAAAAGCGCCTTCCATTTGTCGGTCGAGGACTTCTTCGGTGAGTCCGGACTGGCGTTCGGCGAGCAGTTCACCGACGCAGAGGACTGGGGTGATTCCGCCAGCGATGGTGGCGTTGAGTTTGCGGTTGAGCACAGCGTCGGTTTCGCCAAGCAGGGCCCGGCGTTCACTGTGGCCGATGAGCACGTACTGGCAACCGCAGTCTTTGAGCATTTCGCAGGCGGTTTCACCTGTGAATGCTCCGGGGGCTTCGAAGTAGACGTTCTGAGCACCGAGTTGGACGGCGCTGCCGGAGATTCGTTCGGCGACT
>JBJTOP010000333.1:0-11931 GCA_046074645.1 Planctomycetaceae bacterium
AAAGGAAGGGGATTTGCGGGAGGGCGAAGCTGGGATGACGAAACGGTGTTAAGACGGGAGTTCAGGGGTGTTTTTGGCTTGAGCGAGGAAAGGTCGTGGTTTGAGCTTTTCAGCAGTGAAAAAGCTGGGTGTCCGTTTCGACGGAGCGAAACGCGACTATGTGCAGAGTTCGCGCCGTTTCGTCATCCCAGGGCGAAGCTCCTGCTGAGCCACGGCGCTCGGCGTTATTCCAGCAGATTCCGCGCGGATGGGCAACAAAAAACGCCTGCCAGAGTGGCAGGCGTTCAGGAAAAAATTGGTACGGCGGGCCGCAGGAGTTAACGCTTAATCCTGGGGACGCGTGTTTTTGTAGAGAGAGCTTGTGGCACCGGTGGAGGGGAGCGGACGTTTCGAACCGCCACTGAATGCCCCGGAGATCACGGCAGAGCTTTGGCGGGAACCAAAGGTGGCGTTGACCGACGTGCTTTTGGCACCGTTTGGAAGTGTGGCGGGGAAGGGGCGAGTCTGGCTCCAGGCGAGTGACTTGCGGGAGTAGCCGATGTAGTCGAGGAACCGTGAGAGGCTGAGAACATAGACACCGTTGTCCGTGGCGGCCTGTTCGAGCTTCACCTTGATGGCGCGAATCCGATTGTTGATTTCCTGCTGCACGGTGTCGCGGGTATTGGCGTCACCGAGATCACCGATGAGCACGAAGCGGGTGGAGGAATTAATGCTGGCATAGATGTCGGCTTCGCTGATCTGCTGGCCGTCACGTCCGAGCACTTTGGCTTCGTCGTTGACTTCGAGAATGATGCTGGCACCGTTAGTGGAAACCATGCGTCGAAACTCTTCACGGTCGCTGCCGGGGTTACCGTCGAAGTCAAGCCCCCCCACGACGGCAATTTCCATGGCTCGGCCCGGTGTGAAGATTGGAGAATAAATCGGGTCACCCGCAGCCATTGGTTCACCCAGTTTGGGATCGACGATGGAAGCGCGGGAAATGCCGGCGCCGAGGATCTCAGTGATGACCAGTTTGCCCTTGATGTCCTTGTCGCTCTGCGGCAGCCCCACTCCCGCATTCACCTGGCTGTACACTGAGAACGTTGTACCGACGCGAAGCTGGTCGCGGCTGCCAATGTCCACGGTTGCTGTCCCGGTATTCTGTTCGACGAACACCACTCGGCCGGCGGGACGCTCGAAGTTCAGATTCTCCAGCGAGAACTTGGCGGCGCGGAGCTTTTTCAGAGTGTCACGCTGGAGACTGATTTCATCTCGGAGCGTGGTGATCTCGCGCTCCTTCTCGTCGCGGTAGTTTGAGAATGCTGTTTCGGTGGTGTTGATTTTCTGATTGAGGGAGTCGATCTGGTCTTCGCGTTGTTTGAGTTCTTCGCCGTGCTGTTTC
The DNA here is from genome assembly GCA_046074645.1 of Planctomycetaceae bacterium. GTDB lineage: Bacteria > Planctomycetota > Planctomycetia > Planctomycetales > Planctomycetaceae > SXXK01. The sequence goes on from JBJTOP010000333.1 coordinate 1,382, forward strand.
TCCTGAGCCAGCAGCTGTGCTTCTTTATCGGAGACCTGCTGCTGCAGAGACTGCATTTCTTCCTGATGTTTGGTTACTGCGGCGGCCAGTTCGCCGATTTTAGCATCCAGTTGCAGGCGACGATCTTCGGCAGTGGCGCGATTGGCGTCACGTTCCGTGGCGTTCATGACCATTGCGGATTCAATCGTATCGGGGATCGTCGTTCCGTTGCCCGCGCGATTGGCGATTTCAAGTTTGGAATTGTTGACGATGTCATCGACGTCGGGTTCGGGGCGACCGATCGTGCGTTTCAGGGAGTCGATGTCCTGATTGAGTCCTGTGATGATGCCTTTGCTGTCCGATTCGGCCTTGCGGGCAGCTGCCAGATCCCGGGTGAGGTCTGTGCTGTGCGTCCAGGTCATGTACCAGGCGACGCCGAGTCCCACGGTCAGGAGCACGAACACGGACAGGGAAATTACGAGACCGTTGTTGTCTTTGGACGCCATGATGACCTCTTCCCGACGGACTGCCGCATGGAACTGAAGGACCCGCCAATACCGAAAAAACAGCGCTGGCAATCCGTTGCATGGAAAATAACGGCTGAAAAGCTGGAGTCAAGAAGAACTCGGGCCATCCGGAAAATCCGCACCGGATCGTGGCCGGGCCTGCTCAGCCTGCGGACATGTGGCGCATGGCCACCGGTCCGGATCAGTGTTTCGGACGAAAACGGGATCTGAGTTTTGATGTCTTTAATAAGATAGGATTGCACGCATCGGGCGATAAACTTCAGCAATTCCTGCCGCAACGGCTGTAGGGGTTGCCCGCTGGCGGGTACTGGACAGGGAATCGAGGGGTGGGCAGACAGGAGTAAATTCCAGTACCCATCCAGTACCCAGGACGCCGTAAACTGAAGTCGCTGCCGTGGTCTGTGAAGACTCAGCAACAATTTCTCCGATTTCCCGGAACATTTGCGACGGCTTGCGCGTCAGAACACCGCCACGACAAAATTCCTCTAAAAAAGCCAGTCCGGTGGACCGTTCAGGCTTCAAAATGAGTTGACTGAGGTCGATGGCCGTGGTTAACTTCGACAAGTTGTCACAGTTACCCACAGTTGGTGGCCGGAAAACAGAACAATCCTGCATGACAGGGGCTGGGTGAAGTTTATGGCAAACGGGAACAGTGCCTGGGGAATTGACATCGGTCAGGCGGGTCTGAAGGCCGTTCGACTCCGAGCGACCGATGACGGTCGGGTGGTGGCGACCGCGTTCGACTACATCCCGCACCCTAAAATACTCAGCCAGCCCGACGCGATCCCGGAAGAGCTCATCCGGGAGGCCATGAAAACCTTCCTCGAACGCAACAAGCTCGAAGACGATCTCATTGCCATCAGCGTCCCCGGCCAAAGTTCGCTGGCAAAATTCATCAAGCTGCCACCGGTGGAATCCAGCAAGGTGGCGGAAATCGTCCGCTATGAAGCCCGCCAGCAAATCCCGTTCGATCTGAATGACGTGATCTGGGATTACCAGCCCATCGGCGGTGGTGTTGAAGAAAGCGGTTTCATGCTGGAAGCCGAAGTTGGCCTGTTCGCGATGAAGCGGGAACTGGTCTACGAAGCCATGAAGCCGTTCACCAACGCAGGTCGCGAAGTCGAGCTCATCCAGATTGCTCCGCTGGCGCTCTATAACTTCCTTTCTTACGATGTCCTTGGTTTCCGCAAAACCGCAGAAACTCCCGACCCCCCTGCTCAGGATGAATTCACGATCATCCTCGACATGGGCGCTGACAACTCCACCATGCTTGTGTCCAACGGCCGCAGCATCTGGATTCGCAACGTGCCCTACGGCGGCAATCACTTCACGCGAGCACTCACCCGCGAAATGAAGCTCACGTTCGCCAAAGCCGAACATCTGAAATGCAACGCCACCAAAGCGCCGGATCCAAAAGCGGTGTTCCAGGCAATGCGGCCGGTGTTCAATGACTTCGTCTCCGAAATTCAACGGACGATCGGTTACTTTGGAAGCGTGAATCGCGCGGCAAAAATCAGCCGTATTATCGGTGTTGGCAATGGCTTCCGACTCGCCGGTCTCCAGCGCTTCCTCGAACAGAACCTCCAGCAGTACAAAGTCGAACGCCTTGAAACGCTCTCCGGCGTCACCGGCGATTCGGTTCTCACCGATCCGCTCTTCTCTGATAATATCATGACTTTCGCTGTCCCCTACGGACTCGCTCTGCAGGCCATCGGCAGGACCCGCATCCGCACCACTCTGCTTCCCCCCGAAATTGCGCTCGATCGCCGCATCCGCAGCAAGAAGCCCTGGGCCGTCGCTGCCGCCGCAGGGCTCATGCTGGCAATGGGAGCAAGCACCTTCGGAAGCGCCAGCGTACTCAATTCATGGAACGTCACCAAATGGGAGCCCTCACAGAAGCACGTCGACAGCGTTCAAAGCGAAATCTCAAGCCAGAAAAGTCAATACGATTCTGAGGATGGAAACCACAAAAAGATCGTTGGAGACATCGGCCAGCTCGTCGCTCCGCTCGAAAAACGCGCCCTCTGGCTGGAACTCTTCAAAGCCGTCAACGAATGCATGCCCGGGGACACCGGAGATGCACTCGATGAAGCCGACATCATGAAGCAGAAGAAGATTCGGCTGACTTCGATCACTTCCAAAAGAGTCGCTGATGTGTCGGCATGGCACAAAGCCTTCGTCGATGGTCAGAAACTTGAAGAATTCAGCAGGATCGATCAGACACCACCACCCGCTGCCTTGGGCTACGTGATCACTCTGAAGGGCTTCCACTTCTACAACCACAAAGACACCCCGTTCGACCAGAAGGCGCAGCGTTTCGTCGGGACGCACTTCATCGAAAACCTTCGCAAATGGGTCGTTAACTCAGGTGGCGTCGATGTTCCGGTCGGAAAGATCGGAATTTCTCACCCGATTATCGCCTGGTTCGATACAAACGATGTCCGCTACGACCCCAATCTCGGCAAAGCCGACGGTGGCCTCAGTGGCGGCGCCGGTGGTGGGATGATGCCCGGTGGTCTTTCCGGCGGTGACATGCTCAGCGGCAGCGAATCCGGAGGACTCGCCCCCGGAGGACTCGCGGGCGGCAACTATGGATCCGCGCCCTCGCTGCCTGGTGGCCTTTCCGGTCCTCCATCCGGTGGCGGTATCGGTAGCCCAGGTGGTCTCTCCGGCCCCCCCGGTTTGCCAGGACTCCCTGGCGGAGGCGGCTTGCCAGGTGGCCTTTCGGGCGGTCCCGGAGGTCTCTCCGGCCCCCCAGGGCTCGGTGGTCCAGGTGGTGGTAATCCCGTCTCCGGAGCAGGTGGTCCTGTCTTCGAGGAAAAAACGCAGCAGGCCATCCAGACGCTCTCGCGGACCGATTTCGTTGTGCAGTTCATCTGGACCCCAACGATCACTCGGGATCGCAAGGACGTCGATCCCAGAACCCCGCCCGCGGATGCTGCTGACCCTGCCAACCCCGGTGGTGCTGCTCCTGCAACGACTCCATAAACCAGAATCCCTCCAACCGCAGCTGATCTCCTTTCTTCGAAATTCACCGCTGTCCCCAGAAGAGCTCGTCCCATGGACAAACTGCAGCCGCTGATCAAGCACCGTTACTGGATCTGCTTCGGTCTGGCCACCATTTTTGTGCTCACCGCCTGGTTCCTCGCCAGCGGTCAGCTCGCAGCGGAAATCGATGCCCGAACAGCCTCCGTAAAAAGCTCGTTCGATAAATCCGGCCAAGGCAAGGACCAGCCCAATTCGAAATGGGTGGAAGCCGCCAAAAAGAAGAACGAAGGCGATGCTCTGGCGTATAAGAACGCCGCCAAGTCGCTCCGCGAACGCCAGATCGGTGCTCGCCAGTGGCCCGAGCTGATTCGTGAAGAGATGAAGGGCATCGCTTACCAGGAACAAATCCAGAATCAGCTCACACGCGAAAAATGGGCCGCCAACTACAAGGATGAAGTCGAATCGCTCCTGGAAATCGTCAAGCCATGGCGGGAAGGCAAAGGTCTCGTCGTCGTTGACTCCAATCGCATCACCCATCGTCCGTATAATACGTGGCGGACCAAGAACCCCCAGTCCCGTGAAATTTGGGATGCCGAGGAAGACATCTGGCTGCTCCGCGCTTTGCTCACATCCATCTCCACCGCCAATGGCACAGCCGAACGCATCACGGAATCCGCGGTGCGGGAAATCTACAGGCTGCACTTGCGCGGCGGTGACCGTGCCGCAGCCGGAGCTTCCTCCGGAGGCGCTGGTGGTGGCATGGGCAGCGGAATGGGTGGAATGGGCGGCGGTTCTGGTGAAATGTCCACAATGGGCGGAGCCATGGGCGGTCCCCCGGGAATGGGCGGCATGGGGCTCGGCGGTGGTGGAATGGGTGGCGCTGTCTCCTCCGCTCATCCAGGCTCCTCCTTCGAAGGTTCCGCCGGCTCTGATATTCTCGCTGAAGAATTTGGTGCCGTCGCCGGAGCCGCTGGTGGCATGGGCGGAATGGGTGGTGAAGGTGGCAAGGGTGGTTCTGCCGGCATGATGTCGATGGGTTCCATTGACGGAGGCGGCGGTATGGGATCCGGCGGTATGGCCGGCGCCGGCGGCGCTGCCGCACCCGCCGAAGAAGACCGCTATGTCGATGAAGTGCCCGAATCTTATAAAACCCGCGCATTTCTGCTCGATGTGCTTGTCCGTGACGACCGCGTCCCCGATCTGCTTGCCGCACTCACCGATTCCGACTTTCCAATTGAGATTGTCCGTGTGGAAATCGAAGCCAACTCACGTGGTGGCGGCGGCCAGGCCGGTGGAATGTCAGGACTCGGCAGCGATGGTGGTGCTGGTGACATGGCCGGCCTCAGTGGAATGTCCGGGATGGGCAGCATGCCAAACCTTGGTGGCTACCCCGGCAGCGGTGGAGCCAGTGGCGGTTCAATGGGACTCAGCGGACCTCCCTCCGGAGGCGGTATCGGTCCCCCGGGACTGCCGGGCATCCCCGGTCGTGGCGGCATGTCCGGACCTCCGGGAGGCGGACTTGGTGAGGATGACGGAAGTGGTGCGGCGGGAGGTCTTTCCGGTGGCACAGCGTTCGGCACGCAAAACCAAAAGGACGCTGAAACGCTGCGGATCGCTATGTCTGACGAGAGCCTTGTAAAGTTGCGAATCGGTGGTCTGATGACGCTTTATCAGTCCGCTGAGGAAGCCAAGTCAGCCGAAGCAACAGAGGCGGCCGCAGCAACGGAAACCACAAATGCCGCCCCGCCCGCAAATACTCAGCCAGCAGACCCCGGCAACCCGGCTCCGGACGGCTCGACGCCGTCGACCGATCCCGCCGCGCCGACTGCTCCTCAACCCACGGATCCATCCGCTGCTCCTGCAGCGGCCGATCCCAACGCGCCCGCCGCACCGGGGACTCCTGCACCTCCTGCACCTGCACCTCCTGCTCCGGGCGAGCCTGCTGCAGGTCAGCCCGCAGCACCGGCGCCTGCCGACCCCGCTGCTCCAGCTAACCCGTCAAATCCCCCGTCAACTGACTCGTCTGGTAATCCTTCCACGCCCCCGGCCAGCCCTCCGGCTGATCCGGCCAGCCCTGCACCTCCAGCGCCACCCGCCGGCGACGGCAATCCGCCTGCCGCCCCGGGCCAGTAATCCTGTTGCACTCTGTGTTCAAATCTCAATGAATATTTTCCCACCGGCCTCTCTTTCGGAGTACGGGTCATGGCTAAGATGAAGATGGATTTCAAGGGCATTCTGCTCAATCACGGTGAGAAGATCGGTGCCAGTCTCGTGGCGCTGCTCGGCATGGCGGGACTCGCGACCGCGCGATGGTCAGCCTGTGATCTCGACCCCGGTCAGCTCAGATCCAATGCTGATGCCACGAAAAACCAGTGGCTGGCGTCGGTCTGGCCGGTCGATCGTCAGGCCACCTTCACCGACACTCCCGAAGTGGAAAAGATGGCCCAGAAAATGGCTGGTTCCATCGAGGAAGCGGGCAAATACGCCACGCGGACGCAATGGAACGAACCCCTGAAAAGGGCGCAGCAAAAGTTGCAGAGTGTCGCGGTTCTGGCCCCACTCGCTCCTGAGGCCTCGCTGGTAATCTTCCCGCTGGTTGAACGCGAGGATGCTGTTGCCGAGGTGTCCGAGGAACCGGATGCGAAGTCCAAAAAGAATTCTCCGAAGAAGGGCAAAAAGGGCGAGGACAACACGGAAGACCTGGAAAAACTCTTCGGCCGCTCAGACAACGCAGCCCCTGCGGGTGCTGCGGGTGACCTCCCCGGAGGACTTGGCGGGCTTGGAACCCCCGGCGGACTTGGAACCCCCGGTGGGCTCGGGACACCCGGTGGCCTTGGCTCACCCGGTGGTCTGTCATCGGGCAGTTCTGATGGTCTTGCCCCCGGTGGACTGTCGGGCGGTGGTGGCAAGGGGGGCCTTGGAATGCCCGGTGGCCTCGGAGGTCCCGGTGGCTACGGGTCCGCTCCTCCGGGCGATGGCATGATGGGAATGGATGGATATGGTGGCGGCAGTGGTTTGAATCTTGGAATTTTGGACGAGAAAAAAGTCCGCTCGCACGCCGGTGTTTCTGTGCGTTACGTCTTCAACCTCTATGCTCAGGCTCGGCAAATGGCCGAAGCGCTCAACCTCTCCGGAAATGCTGCTCAGGGCAAGGTGCAGCTCGTCAATTTCGAAGTGCAGCGGCAGCGAGCCATTCCCGGTGCTGATCCCTGGGCGGGTGAATGGGAAACCCTTTCTATTGATGCTCTCGGAAAAATCCTCGACGATTCCGAAGGGTTCGACATGGACGTCGTGCTTCCGGCGGTCGTTAACTATGCCGTCTGCATGCCGCTGCCGCGTCGCGCTGCCGGCCGCTGGACACCCGAAAATGCGTCCCATGAGCTGCTGGAAGAATTTCAACTCTCTGAGGACGAGCAGAAGGTTATTAACAACCTGACTGAGAACATGCGTCAGGAAGCCGAGAAACGTAAGGCCAGCCTGCCACCGTCGATGGCTACCGCCAGTGGTTTCAGCCGCTATTCGCTTGGCAGCCAGTCGCTGATGGGCGGCCTCAATGGCTCCGGTGGACTCAACGACAACTCCTTCCAGAACATGTTCAACGACGCCTACAGCCGTGCGAAGGGTAAAGGCGACGGGGAAGAAGAAAAAGAGGACGAGAAGAAGGAACGCGAGAAGATGGAGCAGAAGGCGAAAAACGTACTCGCCGCCGGCCGCCTGCTGCTCGTTCGCTTCCTCGACTTCACCTGCGATCGCGGCACCGCGTATCGCTATCGAGTGCGACTGGAAATGGGTAACCCGCTCTTCAATCTGCCCATCGATTCGCTTGCCGAACCGGAAATGGCTTCCCAGGCCACTCTGTTTTCCGACTGGAGCGAACCAACGCCTCCAACATTCGTGCCGAGCGGCTACCGCTACTATCCGGAAAAGGTCGAATCACGTCCCCGGGCGGACGAGTATGCGGCCATGGCGATGTACTACGAGCATGAGACTGCCGGAACACCGCTGCTGGCCAGCGTTCGTGTTCCTGTCGGCAGCCGCATCGGTGGCAAGCAGTCTGTCGAAGTTGTGGACCTTGGCAAAAACACACTCGAACTCACCGAAGTCGATCTCAAGTCACTCGATTACCTTGCCGCAGTCACTGAAGCGCCACGTCTTGCCCGCGGCGATTTCCCCGAACTCAAGGACGCCTTCGAAGCGGCCGGAACGCTTCGTCCCGTCGGTGACCGACTCACAGTGATCGATGCGAACGGAGCCGTCGTCAGCCGCTATGTGGGAGACCGGGTGACGAATGGCGAGGATGAACGCAGCCGCAGTGATGATGAACGCCTCACCGCGTTTGTTCTGAAAACCTACGAGCGACTGCGTCCGGGCACTGAAACAACCTCTGACAACCCCTACGGAGGTGCTGGCGAGTCCGGTGGCTCGGCGCTGAGTGACCCCAGTGGCTTCCCTGGCATGGGCGGGGGAATGGATCTCGGTGGCGGGATGCGTGAAGGCAGTTCCAATTCCGGATCCGGACGTCGGGGACGACGTGGTGGCATGGGGGGCTCACCCGGTGGAATGCCTGGAATGCCCGGTGGACTTGGAGGACCTGGTGGACTCGGCAGCCCGGGTGGCGGTGGTCGTCGCGGACGCGGTGGCAACAGCAGCAGCGGAAACTGAGCGCAGCAGCGTTTTCAAAGCTATGTCGATAACGGAATCCAACTGGCAGCAGCCGCCGGAAATCATCCGTCGGCTGCTGTCGGCTTCTGCGTCTCCCGCAGCAGCCGTCAGCCCCGACCGATCGACTCTGCTCCTGTTTGCTCGAACCAGCTACCCTGATCTGGCCGAACTCGCTGCTCCCTGCGTTCGCATGGGTGGCTTCCGCCTGAATCCTCAGACCCGCGGTCCGCAGCTTCGCCCATCCACGAACGCGATCGAAATTCGTCGTCCCCCCACATCTTCCGGCACACCGGTTCAGCTTCCTCCCGACAGCCGTATCGGGATTGTGGGGTGGTCGCCTGACAGTCGCTGGTTCGCGTTCACGCTGACGCAGTCCACCGGCATTGAGCTTTGGCTGCTGCGGGCAGACACTGGTCTTGCCTGGAGACTTGGCCGCATTCTGCTGAACGCTGTCTTTGCAGGCCCGGCCCAGTGGATGCCTGATTCCCGCGAGCTGCTGGTATTGCTGCCCGCCGCGCCGTCATCAGCCGCGCCGGCAGAGCCGGTATTCCCGCCGGGCCCGGTCGTGGAGGAATGCCACGGCAAAGCCGGGCCGCTGCGAACGCTTCAGGACCTCCTGCGAGGGCCCCACGATGAAGCGATGTTTGAACATTACGGTCTGTCGCAGCCCGCTTTTATTTCCGTTGAAACCGGGGAAACGACTGTCTGTGGCCCGCCGGCCATGTACGTGGATCTCGACCCCGCTCCCGATGGTGCGCATCTGCTGGTGACGACGCTTCACCGCCCATGGTCAGGGACGCTGCCGTGGAGCCGTTTTCCCCGCGCCACATGCGTCCGCGATCGCTCTGGTAATACGCTTCGTGAAATCTTCCGTCGCGGACTCGAAGAGAACATTCCGATTGAGGGAGTGCCGATCGGCCCCCGCGCTGTCAGCTGGATGCCCACCGTTCCCGCCCGACTTGTTTGGCTCGAAGCACTTGATGGCGGTGATCCTCGTGTCACCGCCGAACATCGCGATCGCCTTGTGGTTCAGGACGCCCCGTTCATCGATTCCCCTCAAGAACTGCTCCGTTCCAGTCACCGCTGTTCCGGACTTCACTGGGGAACGGATTCATCTCTTGCCCTGTACCGGGAATACGACCGCGATCGCCGCTGGACCCGCACCTGGCAATTCAATCCACAGTCTCCGGAATCGCCACCGCGGCTGCTTCACGATCGGTCCGTGAATGACCGCTACAACGACCCAGGGGCGCCCGTGACCAGACGCCTGGCCAACGGTCGGCGAGTTCTGCTTCAGCACAACGACTGCATTTTTATGGAAGGCCCCGGAGCGACTCCGGAGGGCGATCGCCCCTTTCTGAAACGCATGTCGCTGCAGACCGGTCTCTGCGAAACGCTGTTTCTCAGCGGCGATTCTGAACACGAATCGGTGCTTGTGCTGATGGAAGATGATGCTGCCGCATTTCTCACCATTCACGAAACTCCAGCCTCGCCTCCCAATCTTCGCATCCGCTCGCTCGGCGGTGACTGCACCCCCATCACCTGTTTCACGGACCCGGTTCCCGAGATTCGCGGCATTTACAGGGAAATCATCAGCGTTACGCGGCCGGATGGAGTTCCACTGTCGTTCACTCTGCATCTGCCCCCCGGAATACGTCCCGGCACGCCTCTGCCCACGCTGCTTTGGGCCTATCCCCGCGAATTCAGCGATCCGGATACGGCCGGACAGATCTCCGGCTCCATCAATCGTTTTACTTCCTTTGCCGGCTCCAGCCCGCTCCACCTGCTGCTCGCAGGCTACGCAGTACTTGACCACACCACGCTCCCCGTCGTCGGTGACCCCGAAACCGCCAACAACTCTTTCATCGAGCAGATCGTCGCCGGAGCGCAGTCGATTGTTCAGCGCGTGGTCGAAATGAAAGTCGCCGATCCAAATCGCATCGCGGTCGGTGGCCATAGCTACGGAGCCCTTCTTGCCGTTACACTGCTTGCACATTCCAGCCTCTTTCGTGCCGGCATCGCCCGCAGCGGCGCCTACAATCGCACGCTCACTCCATTCGGATTTCAGAACGAACGTCGCACGTTCTGGGAGGCCCCGGACATCTACATGCGGCTCTCACCTTTCGCCTTTGCCAATCGCATCCGGTCCCCTCTGCTGCTCATTCATGGTGATGCGGACAACAATCCCGGAACTTTCCCGCTGCAAAGCGAACGACTCTACCAGGCCATTCGTGGTAATGGCGGAACCGCCCGCTCCGTTCTCCTGCCACATGAATCGCACAACTACATGGCCCGACAATCCGTCGAACATGTTATTTGGGAAATGCTCAACTGGCTGAACCGCCATCTCGCAATCTGAGCCGCATGGCGGCAGCCTGCGGGCAAATGGCCCTG
>JBJTOP010000334.1:0-9023 GCA_046074645.1 Planctomycetaceae bacterium
GCCATGCACCTCAAGGCCGTGCGAATGGAGGGCACCGCGACGGGCCGGGGCGGCTGCAGTGCAAGGTTAGGTGGTCGTCGGTGTCCGCGATTCCGACCAGAGCCAGGCCAGATAAACGCAAATCGCCACGACGACGGAGGCACTCATCACAACGGGACGCAAGCCCGAGACGAGCCCGAACCACTCAAAGCCCAAATACCAGCGATCGACACCACCGCCGAACAGGCCTACGGCGAGAACCCAAACGGCGTAGTCGGCGTCCGCGAATTCCGAGAGCCGCATGGGGAAGAGCCATTGACGGTACGTCAGGCCGCGCCCGCCGGTCGCCGCCTTGAGGAAGGCCATGGGCGAACGTATCTCGTGCAGGGAAGCGAGCAAGAATGACCGATGCCGCAATAGGGCAGCCCACAGCACGCAAACCAGCGAGACATACAACACCTGGCAGATGACGCCGAGGCCATAGACGATGGCAAGAGGATAGGAAGAATCGAGGAGTGATCGCGCGATCGGGTTCGCCTCCTGCCCGAGGTCGGGCGAATGGTAGAGCGTCGCGGCGATATCGAAGACTGCACCCCCGACGAAGAAGACGACGCCCGGTATGAGCAGACCTGCCGGGGCAGTCACTGTCCCTGAAAGAGCGAGCCGTATCGCCAGGCAGAGGCAGACGACCAGCAGGGGCGGCAAGACAAATGCCGAGGGCGCCCAGATCGCCGGGGACACCTGCAGAAACCAGATTGCGATAATGAAGGCAGCGGAGCACAGGCTGAGCAGGAGCAGGTAGCGGGCCACCGGCTTAGTCGAAGTCGAGATCTGATCGTTCGGCGTCACACGCAACTCCGGAATGCCTGCACTCCACCTGATTTGATTCGAGGCGGCTCAGCTGGACCTTGTAGATGGCATCAGGACAGCCTGAGAGACAAGCCAGACTTGACACTTCATCCAGTATATCAGGAACTGGCGAGTGGATCAAGAATTTCACGGAGTGTCAGGCTGTTGCTGTGAACGATGACTTGCTTTCACACGATCACGGAATTTTTCAAAATTTCGCATTCGTCTGATGCCCGGCGTGACGCCATTTATGCAGTGGTTTTTTCTTAAACGAACACGAGGTGAATCGATGAATGCCATCAAAGAAGCACAAAGGAAGCTCAAAGCGGCTGAAAAGAAACTGAAGCAGGAACTGAAAGAGATGGAGGATAAGGCCAGAGAGTCACTGCAACTGGTGGCCGACAATGCCGCGTTGGTGTATGTCAAGGAAAACGACTCGCCAGATTTTGATGACTGTGTCTACGTTGTCGCGGCCGCTTGTGCCGGTGCGGCCGGGGCGATGGGGTCGGGCGGTGGTCCCTGGGGTGCCGCTGGTGCCGCAGCACTCGGAGCGGGAGCCGGAGTACCACTGGCCCGTATCGCCTGCCGTCGTCTCATTCCCAAAGAATGATTCAAGGATTTTCGCCTCAGGTGCCGGGCAGTTGAGGGCGGCGTTGGCGGGGCCTTTGCCCGCAGGCGGTTGCCATGCGGCTGGGATAGCGGTTGGAATCAGCGGTTGGGCGGAAGCCCCCGGCTGTGTTTTGCACCGAAGGTGCGCGCGCTGGCAAGTGCGTTGGTGGGGCGTTGGCGGGGCCGTTTGCCCGCAGGCTGCCGCCATGCGGCTGGGATAGCGTTTTGGATTGCGTTGGGAACCAGCGGTTGTGCGGAAGCCCCCGGCTGTATTTTGCACCGAAAGTGCGCGCGCTGGCAAGGGCGTTGGTGGCGCGTTGGCGGGGGCTTTTGCCCGCAGGCTGCCGCCATGCGGCTACTATGCGGCGATCAGCGGTTGGCGATGCCGCCTGGGTCAGGCCGCGGGTTCCTGTTGAGTCATGCAGTGGAACGCTCCAAGTCCCCAGACGAGATCGAGGGCATCGATGCCGACGATGCGACGTCGAGGGTAAGCTTCGCTGAGCATTTGCATGGCGACGTCATCGGCGGGGTCGCGGAAGGTGGGTACGATCAGTCCGCCGTTGACAAGGCAATAATTGCAGTAGCTGGCGGGAAGTCGGTTGTCATCGAGGAATTTTGGTGGGGGGAGCGGCAGTGGTCTGGGGAGGAGGGCTTCACCTCGGCTGTTTCGCGCTTCCGCGACGGCAGCGAAGTTGGCCATCAGGGCTGCGGCTTCTGGAGCGTCTTCGTTCCACGGCGCTGCCACCAGCACAGTTCTTTCGTCAGCAAATCGAGCCGTCTGATCGATGTGACCATCGGTGTCATCACCGACAACTCCATGACCTGGAAGCCAAACGACATGCTCAGCCTGCAGCCACACAGAGAGGATTTCGTTCATGACGCTGCGTGTCATTCCGGGATTGCGATTGGGATTGAGCAGGCAGCTGTCGGTGGTGAGTACCGTGCCTTGACCATTTCCTTCGATGGCACCACCTTCGAGGATCAGGTGCGGGCGGATCGAACGAATTCTGAGAGCATGTGCGATGCGACCGGTGGTGAGTTCGTCGAGGTTCCAGGGCGGGTACTTGCCGCCCCACGCGTTGTAATTCCAGTCAAGAATGATGCGGGAACCGGCGGCCGCTGAATTCGCCCGCCCCGTCATAAAGATGGGGCCATGGTCGCGACACCACGAATCGTTGACTGGGATGTCAAACCATTCAGGAGTGAAGCGAGAGCCACGACGGCTGCAGGCGGCGTCAAGCAGAGGATCAGCCGCATCACGGACGGTTGCTCCTGAAGACAGAATCCGCACCGGCTCAAATTCGGCCATGGCGGCAACAAATTCGGCAAACGCGGTCGGAATGCGTTCAAAGATGCCGGGCCATGTGTTGGGATTGACCGGCCACGCGGTCCAGGTGGCAAGGTGCGGTTCCCATTCGGCTGGCCAGCGATAGTTGGTAAGCGGGAGCATTTTGGGGGGGACAGACGAGAAAGTTTGTGTGTGGGGGGGGCGGGAGCGACGGAAACCAGCATCATCCCAAGTAGTCGGGAATCTTCAAATCAAACAATCGAACTTCCATTCTTCTCTTCACTTTCATGCTGTTCTCCGGGACATTTCCTTGAGTGCTCACCAGACACCTTCGTGGATCATCTGCCTATGCCCGAAAACGACTTCCTGAATTATCTCGCGCGTCGTTTTCCGGCTCAGCCTCCCGTTTCACTGGGAATTGGCGATGATGGTTCTGTTCTGCAGCTTGCCGCCAACACGCAGCTGGTGACAGTGACTGATATGCTCCTGGACGGCGTTCACTTCAAGCTGGCTGAAATCGATCCGGCACTCGTCGGTCGCAAGGCTGTTGCGGTGAATCTCAGCGATCTGGCTGCAATGGCGGCTGTTCCAGTCGCCGCCTTCATTTCGCTGGCGATCCCGCGCAGTCAGTCTGAGTCAACGCCCGGCTGGCTGGAACGTTTGTACGATGGCATTGAAGAACTCGCTCGACGATATTGCTTCACCGTTGCAGGCGGAGACACCAATGCGTGGGACGGTCCATTTGCCATCAACGTCTGTCTGCTTGGGACCGCTCTGTCACCCCGAATACCTCTTCGCAGCGATGCTCGTTCCGGGGATCTGCTCTTTGTCACGGGCCGGCTTGGGGGAAGTTTAAGCAGTGGCCGGCATCTGCGATTCGAGCCTCGTTTTGACGCCATTCGCTGGCTCATCGACAACGTCGCACTGCACGCTCTCATGGATATCTCGGATGGCATCGCCACCGATCTGCCGCGAATGATGGGTGCCAGCGGAACAGGGGCCGTAATTCTTGAAGACAGCATTCCCATTCACGCGGATGTCTGCGACAGTCTCCCGGTCGCCGCACGACTTCAGGCGGCACTTTGCGATGGCGAAGATTTTGAACTGTTGTTCTCTATTCCACCGGAAGCCAAAGAAAAACTGCTGGCAGCCCCACAGCATCTTTGCTGCATGCAGATTGGATACGTCACTGAAAACCGGACTATCCTGCTTGAGGACAGCAGCGGGCACGCACGACCACTTCCACCTGGCGGCTGGCAACATCGAATTTAAGGATCGCGTCAGCCCATTCGTGTGCGCACTTCGCGTGGGGGGAACGCCCGCCAGGCTGACCGAACGGAGCGAGTGATTTAGCTGGCCCGGACGGGAGCATTGTGGTGAGCGGACGATAAAAAAACCAGGCGACCTTTTGTGGTCGCCTGGTTGGGAGTTGAGGGTCTGGATCGAGTGGACAGGGTTGTTCACTTCACGGCAGTGCCGGTGGCAGTTTCAGGTTTTTTCGTCGGAGGAACCGAGAGAGAAGAGCGGGCCGGAGCCGGAGCCGGTACCACCTTTGAGTTCTTCGCGGGGTCGAGCAGGTGCAGCAGCAGCGGCAGTAGCAGCGGTTGCGGCTGCAGGAGCCGTGGCGTCGCCTGGAGCGGCTTCTGGTTCCTTCACTTCGGATTTCCGACTGAGCCCGATCTTGCGATCGTTGGTATCGACTCGGAGAACGCGAACTTCGAGTTCCTGTCCGACGGTAACGAGGGATTCGGGGTGTTCGACCTTGTGATCGGCGAGTTCGGAGACGTGAAGCAGCCCTTCAAGTTCGTCTTCGAGCTGGATGAACACACCGAAGTTGGTGATTTTTGTGACTTTGCCCGTAACCATGCGGCCTGGGGCGTACTTTTGTGGGATGCGGGTTGCCCAGGGATCTTCGGCGAGTTGCTTGAGACCGAGGGCGATGCGGCGGCGACCTTCATCGACTGACAGGATCTGGCACTCGATGGGGTCACCTTTCTTGAGGATTTCGTTGGCGTGGGAGACTTTGCGGGTCCAGGACATGTCGCTGATGTGCAGGAGGCCATCAACACCTTCCTGAAGTTCGACGAAGGCGCCGTAGTTTGTGAGATTGCGAACGGTGCCTTTGACGATGGCTCCGACGGGGTAACGAGCAGTGACTTCGTCCCAGGGATTGGGCTGAGTCTGCTTCATGCCGAGGGAGATTTCCTGTTTTTCTTCGTTGATCCCGAGCACCATGACTTCGACTTTGTCGCCGATAGCCACAAGTTCGCTGGGGTGATTAACGCGGCGGGTCCAGGACATTTCGCTGATATGAACGAGCCCTTCGATACCGTCTTCGAGCTTAACGAAGGCACCGTAGGAAAGGACGTTGACAACTTCGCCCTGAACGCGTGAGCTGACTGGATATTTGGTGCTGATGTTGGCCCAGGGGCTTGGAGATTTCTGTTTGAGGCCGAGAGCAATTTTTTCTTTTTCGTAGTCGATGTTGAGGACGACCACTTCGATTTCGTCGTCGATTTTGACCATTTCGGTCGGGTGACTGATACGGCCGTAGCTCATGTCGGTGATGTGCAGCAGGCCGTCGATGCCGCCGAGATCCACGAAGGCCCCGAAGTCGGCGATATTTTTGACGGTACCGCGGCGGATTTGTCCGATCTGGAGATTGGAGAGCAGCGATTTCTTCATCTTTTCGCGCTCTTCTTCGATCAAACGACGGCGGGACACGACGATGTTTCGCCGGGCTTCGTCGATCTTCAGGATCATGCACTCGATGTCGTGTCCGATGTATTCGGCGATGTCGTTGGGGCGGCGGATATCGACCTGGCTGGCGGGCAGGAACACGTTTACGCCGATGTTAAGGAGAAGTCCACCCTTAATTTTGCGGATGACCTGACCGCGGACGATGTCGCCTTCCTGATGGGTGCTGATGATTTTTTCCCATTCGCGACGGCGGTCGGCCTTGCGTTTGGAGAGCACGATGAGTCCGATGGAGTCTTCGAATTCTTCGAGTTCGACTTCGATACTCTGGCCGACTTCAGGCTGCGGTTCGCTGGGATCCCACTCGTCCCGCTGAACGACACCTTCGCTTTTGTAGCCGATGTCCACGACGACTTCTTCGTTATCCACGCGGACAATGGTGCCTGTGAGAATCTGATTGAGGTCGTAGGCCTGAGCCTGTTCCTGGTAGATGTCTTCTTCGGCGAAATCGGGGAACGACGCGGAAATGACCGCATCCAGTTCCGACTCATCAATGTTGAACTCACGCAAAAGGTTCCGATCGACCATGTGTTTCCCGCTTTCCCGACCGGGTGCATGGGGTGCCGGGGAGGCACAGCAGCCTGGATCGGGGTTAAAATCATGCAAATCGCGCTGCCCGGGACATCCCGAACAAACATGGGCGCGCTCTGCGGAGAATTCGGAAGTGTACCCAATTATCGGCTTGAAGTCCAGTCGGGATTTGAATTACCGGACGATCGCAGCCCTCGAAATTTGCATGCGGCATGAAACCCGGTGAATTCGGCAGCAGGTCAGCTATGCAGGGGTTCGGTCCGTAACAGGTTTTCTGCCGAGCCAACCCCTGGTCGTCAGCTCGGGAATCGCGGCCTGCGGGGACTGTCCCCTGTGTTCCGCCGGATGCGGCGAAGTGTCGTCAATTTATTGAGATTCTGCTCTTCCGGTGCCATGTACCTGAGGCTCCGAGTGCCATGCACCCTGACGGGATGATTTTGCGGCTGGTCGCCGGGAGGAGTGCGGGTAATCATCTGCTGATTATTGCTTGATCAGCCAGACGGCCGGGCTGCGGACGCCTGGTCGCACTTCGCCGCTTGCGATCACAGTACCGAATGAGGTTTCCGCGGTCGGAGCGGTTACGACAGCTGGTAGGAAATCCGGCCCCGGTACCCATCGGTTCTCGGCGATCAGAAAACGCTGTGTTATACGTGGAAATCCACGGTGTTTTGTTGGATCGTTGCCCACCTGAGTGCCATCGTCGCCGCCCAGCAAGAGAGGTTGATTGTCTTTTTGGGCGACAGGCGAGGGTGCAGCGACGCTGGGAGACGGCAGGGATGGGAGCGGCACCCAGCCGTGCACAACGTCCAGCTTCCAGACATCGCTCAGATAACGCCGTTCAATGGCCTGTTTTGAATTTGGCGTGAGCGCCGCGCCTCCCGCGATCCACAGCTGATCCTGCACAGCGGCGGCTGCAGCCAGAATTCGGGGTGGGGCGGGGAATGCCGGCAAGGGAACCCATCGGGGATTTGAATCGGCAAGACACAGCTTCCAGCCACCGGATATGGCGAGGGCAGTTGGCGTTGTCTGGCCTCCGAAAACGTAAAGAGTGCTGCCAATGAGTGTTCCGCAGTGGTTGGCCAGTGGTTGAGGGAGCGGTGGGAGCGATCGCTGCTGCAGCTCTCCGGCGACGAATCGCAGTGCGATCACCTGTGCCGTGTGGCCGTCCGCCGAACTGCCACCTGCAAGAATCAGTTCATCATGCCAGGTGGCGGACACACCGTAGCCGAGCGGGTCCGGCAGTTCGCCGACCTGCCGCCAGGCGTTTTCGGAGCCGTCTTTTTGAAGTGCAGACAGTGGCAGGGCGAAAACCTTCGCCGACCATACCTTCGATCCACCTTCCCACGGTTTTTTCCCCGGAAAGTTAGCACCACCAGCGAAGAGCAGGTGATCGCCCGAGACGCCAAGGTAACCACCGGCAAATCCTTCAGAGTCCGGGAGCGGAGGCAGACTGATTAAATGCAGCGTTTTCGCCTTGTCGTCGTCAACCGGGATTGGCGATGTGAACGGGAAGGGCGAGGCTGCTGCCGCGCGACAGAGGGGGGATTCACCAGCAATGAATTTCTGGATGCCTGTCAGGGCAAAGAGCAGTGCAGCGAGTCGACAGGAGTTCACAGCCCGAACCTCCGAGGGAATTTGTTGGACGACTGCAGGATGCTACACTTTGCCGCGGAGAAACTAAAACACAGAACCGTCTGAATCGGTGGTTTCAGACGACTTGAGGAGCCGGCAATGACAGAACAAACCGTGACTTTTGACGACGTGCTGACAGCCGAGGAGCGAATTCAGGCCCACGTTTTTTCGCCGCCCCTGATTCGCTCGTGGGCGCTTGAACAGCAGCTCGGCCTGCCAGAGTCGCGGCGAGTCTGGCTGCGGGACTACGGATGGACGCCCTCCGGATCCTTTAAGCTTTTCGGAGCCTGCAGCTGGATGTCTGCCCACCATCGCCAGCTCAACGGCCGTCCGGTTGCCGCCCATTCTTCGGGAAATTTTGCATCCGGAATTGCCTACGCGGGAATGCGGTTTGGGGTTCGCGTGATTGTGGTGATGCCGGATACCGCGCCAGAGATCAAATTTCGCCGCACTCAGTCATTCGGTGCGGAAGTGCGGACGTACAATATCGCCCGCGACCACGAAACTGGCGAACGCGATGCGCTCACGCGCCAGATCGCCGAAGTGGAAAACGCAGTGCAGGCATCGCCCTATGACGACCCCTTCGTGATTGCAGGTAACGGTGTTGGAGCGCTCTGGACTGTTCGAGAACTGCAGCGGCAGCAGCGGAAACTCTCGCACTTCATCTGTCCGGTGAGCGGTGGTGGTCTGATGGCCGGTCAGGCACTTTCGATTGCTCATTTTTTTCCGGAGGCCCGCATCATCGGCGTCGAACCAGCCGACGCAGACGATTTCCGCCGCTCGCTGCTGGCGGATCAGCGAGTGCGTGTGGAACGGCCGACCAGCATCTGCGATGGCCTGTTGTCCTATGATGTGGGCAAACACAACTGGCCAATTCTCAGAAAACACGTCCGCGAATCGCTCGCTATCCCGGATCTCGCCACCCGCCGCGCAATGCGGTGGCTGTATGATCACCACGGGCTCAAAACCGAACCGTCCGGTGCCATCGCTGTTGCTGGGCTGCTGAGTGGCGATGCTGACCTGCGCGGGGAAGGTGACGTCGTCGTGGTTATCAGTGGTCGAAACGCAGATGAAAAAGCGTTCCGGGACTGGATTGATGTCGGGTAATCAAGGTCGCAGAAATTCCGCATCGAGGCTCTTCAGCTGGCAGTTGGGGCCGATCAGTCCCCAGCCTGCAGCCTGGTGGGACAACTGTAAGTGCCGACAACTGTCAGTGCCATGCACCGCGACGCGGCGTCATGGCCGTAATGCACCTCAGAGCCGTAACGAGCCCGTTTTGCCGGCCACCGTCCCACCTCAATTCCCCGGTGTCTGCGACTGCAGGGACTGTCCCCGGCAACGGTACAGTCGTTGCGGTTTCGGGGGAATCTTTGGTTTG
>JBJTOP010000335.1:0-1810 GCA_046074645.1 Planctomycetaceae bacterium
CCGGCGGCATCCCGGGGGCGACGGACTGGAAGTCCGTTGTACGGAGACGGGGACCGGTTGGGTCCCATGGACTTGGGATTTCCGCTTCTCATCGGTCCCATACGTCCCATGCGTCCTATAACATCCCGGCAGGGCGTGGACAAGGTTCGTGGCAGGTTCGAAACCGGGCGATGGACGTTGGCCTTATTCCGGGGGCGACGGACTGGAAGTCCGTCGTACCGCAAAGCGGGGCAAGGGCTGCTGTCCAGCCGTTTGCCGACCGTCATCACGGGCTGTTCACGGAATCGGAGGGCCGTCGAGCTGCTTTTCGAGCTTTTGAAGCAGGGCCTGCAGGGCGTCGTTTGTGAGCAGAACCAGGTCGGCTTCCGGCGTCACCGGCTGACGGAAGATCTGCTGCAACGTGCGAATCCGGCCGATGATCACGCCTTCCTGTCGACCTTCCTGCCGTCCTTCCAAACGTCCTTCCTGGCGTCCCTCCTGCCGCCCCTCCTGCCGGCCTTCCTGTCGTCCCTCCTGCCGGCCTTCCTGTCGGCCTTCCTGCCGCCCTTCTTCGCGCCCCTTCTGGGCTCCGCGTTCCATCATCGCTTCAAGGCATGTGGGCATCTGATTCTCCGATTCTATGAGCAGTCCAGTGCGGATGGCCTGTTGAAACCATTCCAGCTTTTGCGCGTCGAACACTTCGAACAGGTAGACAATAATATCCTCCACAGCCTCCTCTTGTGATTGGATTTCACGCCACAAACGCAGAAGCCTGAAGATTTCCACCACGGACTCAAAAACCAGTTCCGTACAGCGGACAAGCTGGAGCGTGCGAATGCGGGCTTCAAGTCTCGGCACCGTGGAAAATGCCGTTGCCGACATTGCACCCAGATCCACAA
Source organism: Planctomycetaceae bacterium (assembly GCA_046074645.1). Taxonomy (GTDB): domain Bacteria; phylum Planctomycetota; class Planctomycetia; order Planctomycetales; family Planctomycetaceae; genus SXXK01. The sequence goes on from JBJTOP010000335.1 coordinate 879, forward strand.
AGACCACCTGCATGTCCGGAAGAAAGGGCCGCAGATCATCCGTCGTATGCACCTTGTCGCGCAGGGATGTCGGTTCATCCCAGACCGCATCGCCGTGGTAGATCAGCAGCGGGACCACCACACAGGGGTTCAGTTTGTTGCGCTGACGCCAGCGCTGGATTTTGAGCACATATTCAAGCAGCTGCAGGGCGATGGCACGGTCGATGTAGCTTTTGTGTTCAAAAAGCAGGTAAATCAGGACCTGGGTGTCGTCGTTCAACTGGGCGGAATAGAGCAGATCAAGTCGCTTTTCGTGTTCGTCAGCACTGAGGAAGGTTTCTTTGGCCCGCTGCAGCGATCCCGGCCGGATGCGGTTGAGGAGCTGAGCAGGCAGGCGATGCCCGAGCAGTGCGTGGGCGTGTTCGGCCACGTCGAACGTGCGGCGAAAAAAGTGATCGTGCAGGCTGCTAGGGTGGAATTATGTCATTCACTCATGATGGTCGACATGGGCTACTCATTCCAGAAAAATCGGACTGGAGGCAGGTCGAATTCAGGCTGTGGTGTCAGTTCTATCGGTTGTTGCGATTGTGAAGCGCCGCGGCACACAAAGTCATCATACGACCAGCGGTTGCTCGGAATCCCCCCGGCTGCGTTTCGAACCGAAGGTGCGGGCGCTGGCGAGGGCGTTGTTGGGGCGTCTGCAGTGTCCTTTTGCCCGCAGGCTGCCGCCATGCGGCAGGAATCCCCGTGAAAAGGCGTGCGGGGGATGTCAATCTCCCGGTAACGGTGCACACGACCTCAAAATGCATGGCACCTGCTGCGAAAATCCCAGAGATTGTATTGGTATGTGCAGAATTTCATATGACACCGGGGACAGTCCCCGCGGCCACGGTAGCGGGCGTGCACCAGCGGCCGTTGGCTGGACGATAGAATCGTCACAAACCGAAGAGTCC
>JBJTOP010000336.1:0-23736 GCA_046074645.1 Planctomycetaceae bacterium
TTACGGCCCTCAGGTGCATGGCACCTGCAGTGACGGTGCGTGTCAGGGCGGCCAGAGACGCATCAGGAACGCACCAAGGCCTGACCGGCCGATTGACATCGACCGCACGCCACACTGCGTTTTTGTGACTTGATCCAGCCGCGGCATGTCAAAGGTCCTTGGACTACCGTCCGGCGGCTGAATGTCGTGAGGGTGCATTCACGCTGATTTCGGACTAGCATGTGGCTTCAGCGGGCAGTTTCGGACAACTCGCCGCATTTGCCGAACAGTGAACGCCCTTCCTTTTTTCAGCCGGACTGCACTTTATGCCCCTTTCGCTGCTCCGACACTCCCTTCTGACGACCGCTGTGACACTCATCGCCTGGAGCAGCACGTGCTTTCAATCAGCCTTCTCTCAGGAGCTCACACCGCTCAAATACAACAATCCCTGCCTGATCGTCGATCTCGGTGTGGGGCTTTGGGCGTGGCCCATTCCCTGTGATGCAGACGGCGACGGCGACTTTGATCTGCTGGTTTCGTGTCCGGACAAGCCTTTCAACGGTGTTTGGTTCTTCGAGAATGCAACCGGCAGCACATCCATCAACCGGTTTCCGATTTTCCGACCTGCGAAATGGCTGAGCCGCACTGTGCACTACGTGATGCCGAGCTACGTCAACGGACAGCTGCGGGTACTTTCACCGGGTTTTGAATATCAGAACGTTCCTCGCTCGGGGCTGTCGATCAAATCCGGACTTCCCGTCGATCCCGGCTTTCACAAACCCGCGGGCACTCAGCCCAAAGGCCCCAAAGTGCGTCATAATCAATGGCGAATGGTCGATTTTGATGGTGACCAGCGGACTGATCTGGTCGTTGGGATTGAGGACTGGAGCGACTACGGCTGGGACGATGCGTGGGATGCCGCTGGACACTGGATCAATGGGCCTCTGCACGGCTGGGTGTATGTGTTCCTGAACCGCGGGACTGAGTCATCGCCGGAGTATGCTCCGCCACAAAAACTGCAGGCGGCCGGTCAGGTGCTTGAGGTTTTTGGCTGTCCATCTCCAAACTTCGCCGACTTCGACGCTGACGGAGACCTCGATCTGATTTGTGGCGAATTTCTCGATGGAATGACGTACTTCCAGAACATCGGCACCCGCGTCAGCCCCCAATATGCCGCTGGCAGGCGTCTGCAGGCTTCCGACGAGCAGCCGCTGACCATGGAACTGCAGATGATTGTTCCGATTGCCTTCGACTGGGACCTTGACGGAGATTTGGATCTGGTAACGGGAGACGAGGATGGCCGAGTAGCTCTGCTGGAGAATGTCACGCCGGCTGATCACCGGGATGTGCCGATTTTTCACCCGCCGGTCTACTTCCAGCAGCAGGCAGACACACTCAAGTGCGGAGCTCTGGCCACGCCAGTTGGGTTTGACTGGGACGGCGACGGAGATACGGACATCATCTCCGGCAATACCGCGGGCTATATTGAGATCTTCCGTAACGAGAGTGGTCCAGGTCAGGCGGAGCCTGTCTGGGCTGCGCCGGAGAAGTTGAGAACGAATTCCGGAGTACTGCGGATTCAGGCGGGCCCCAACGGCAGCATTCAGGGACCGGCAGAAGCGAAGTGGCTACACCACACTCAGCATCGCCGACTGGGACCACGACGGTCTGCCTGACGTACTCTTCAATTCCATCCTCGGCAAAGTTCATTGGCTGAAAAATGTGGGGAGCCGTCAGGAGCCGCGTTTTTCTGCTGCTGAACCAGTTGCGGTGGAGTGGAATGGAGCGCAGCCCGAACTTGCCTGGGGCTGGCTCAAACCTGAAGGCTCCGCACTTCTGACTCAATGGCGAACCACGCCGCTGGCTGTAGACTTCAACGGCGATCAGCTCACCGATCTGGTGATGCTTGACCACGAGGGTTTTCTGGCTTTTTTTGAGCGTGTGCAGGTTGATCAGCAGCTATTGCTGAAGGCGCCTCGGCGAGCGTTTGTGGATCGCAATGATCAGCCGCTGCGACTGACTTCAGGACTTGCGGGCCGCAGTGGCAGGCGGAAACTCTGTGCTGCCGACTGGGACGGAGACGGTCGCATGGACCTGCTGTTGAATTCTGCCAACGCGGATCTGCTGCGACAGGTGGAATATCGCGACGGACTGTGGGTGATGGAACCTGCAGGAACGCTGGCGAAACAGAGCATTGAAGGGCATGACGTGAGCCCGACTGTGGTGGATTTCGAGAGCGACGGAGTGCCGGACTTTGTGGGAGGAGCGGAAGACGGGCGAATGTATTTCCTGAAAAATCGCCGCAAGTAAATCCATTGGCGAGATGCCGGCCGCCTGAGCTTGCAGTGGGGCACTATTTGGCTGCCGGTGTCTGTTTTTCCTTTCCGGCGGGCAGAAACTTGAGCGTGAAGCACTCTTCAGGCTTCACGCTGCCGAGCTTGATGTCCTCGACATCTTCGATTTGCTGCACGAGTGTTTGCCAGCGTTCAAGCTGCATACCGCAGGGGGCGATGCCCTCCGGGGTTTCGCAGAGAGGCTTCATGGCGGCAACGCCATATTCGAGTGCTGCGGGGCTCATTTCGCTGTTGAGTTGATGGATGGCCGCGTTGGTGACTGTGGCATCCTGCAGATAGGCGGCCCAGCCCTCGACACTTGCAGCAACCACTCGCTTCACAAGTTCCGGTTGTTCGCTGATCACCTGTTCAGTCGTGACAAGCACGCTGGCGTATGGGTTGAAGCCGATGTCGGAGACCATGAGCACCTGAGGATCGCTTCCCTGTTCCTTTGCGAGGAAAGGTTCGCTGAAGACGAAGGCCTGTTGAGCGAAGGCCGGCTTGACGAGAAATTCGCCAACCAGTCCGTTGAATGGGACCATGGAGACGTTGGTGAGTGGCAGTTTTTTCTTCATCCAGAGCGCAAACGGCCGGGAGTCGCTGATGGCAAGTTCGATGTCGCGGAGATCAGCAAGAGTTTTGAAGCCTGAGGCGGCATGCACCATGATACAGCGTGGCGAGTCCTGGAAGGGTGCCAGCAGTGCCACGACGGGCACTCCGGCGGCACGGGCTTTGACGACGTTATCCGCATCAGAAACAGCGAATTGAATTCGGCCTGCGGCGAGTTCGGTGATGACAAGCTGAGGTGCACCGGGGCCCCCCGGAATGATCTCGACCGACGTGTTTTGAGCTTTGAAGAGGCCCAGTGTGTCGGCCGCAAGAAAACCACCGTGTTCGACTTCGGGATACCAGTTGAGAGCCAGTTTGGCGGACAGAGCAGCAGATTGAGAGTTTGGAGCAGTATCGCCCGGGGCTGCCGACTGGCTGGCGGGCTGATCGGAGCTTTGGCAGCCCGCCAGCAGGAAGACAGAGAGAGCAATCAGCTGGCAGGTGGCGACAAATCGCATGGGTTGAAGATCCGGTCTGCAGGCAGGGAACTGCGGGGAATGCGAGTCGATTGGAGTCGATGCGACATGAGATGATAGCGGGGCAGGAACCGGAAGCTGAGACGAAGCAAGTGAATTCCGGGCGGAATGTCGGGAATTGCCGGAGACAAAAAAGCAGGGAGATCGCTGATGCGGAACATCCGTTGCGACTGCTGCAGTCATCAAAGTCTGCCAGCACCTCGCAACAAAAATCGGGAAATCCGCTGCGCGCTGCCTGCACGGCAGGATTGGTATTCCACGTTTGACTGTTGCAGGAGTTGTGGAATTTAAGGAGTTGTTGCAGGAGCAGTGAAATGTATTCAATTGTATCGGATCTGATGCGAGTGCGGCAGGCAAACGTACTGCCGGAATCGACCAGTCTGCGGGAAGCGGCTGAGCGATTGATTGTGAGCGACTGTGATGTGCTGGTGACCACGGACGAAGCTGGACGCTTTACGGGGATCATCAGTGAGTCTTGCGTCGTACGAGCGTTGTTGTCGGGCAGCCCGGATCTCACGGAAATTCGGACGATCGTTTCTCGTCACGCGCCGTCCACGACTCCGCAGGCTGGACTGGCGACAGTTCTGCCACTGTTCCGAACCGCCGCGGTTACTGTGATCCCCGTGGTTCGGGAATCCGGCGAGATTTGTGGGTTGTTGCTTCGCAGAGATGTGATCGCGTCGTTGATGCGTACACGCATCGTGCCGATTGAACTCACCGAACGAATCGACTGCCAACGGGCTGCGGAGCCTGCAGATGTCAGGGATTTTGATGTTTCCGAGGAAGGGCGTTCGGCCCCGGTTGTGCCGCGATGGTCGGCGACCAGCCTGTCTGGACCGCATTTTCTGCGAGGCGCTGCCGCAAAACACGTGCTCTGGCCCGCCGAAGACCGACTGTAGTGACGTTTGACCAGACTTCGGCCGATATGGCATCCATGAAAAGACGCATTTTGATTCTGCTGGGTATTGCTGTTTCCATCGGGGCCATGGCGTGGTCGATGCGAAATGTGCGCATGGCCGACCTGAAAGCCGGAGTTCTTGGGGCAGACTACAGCACTCTGCCGCTGCTGCTGCTGCTGTTCGTTTTCTACTGGCTCAAGGCCCTGCGCTGGAAATGGCTGTTGCGGCCGACGAAGGAACTGACGACTGCCCAGTTGTTTCGACCCGTAATGATTGGCTTTGCCGCGAACAGTGTCCTGCCGGCTCACCTTGGCGAATTCGTGCGGGTGTATGTTGTCAACCGCAGGCACGGTGTGCCTTCAGGGACTGTGCTCTCGACTATCGTCCTCGAACGCATCCTCGACGTGATCGCCATTCTGCTGCTGTTCGGAGTGGGCCTGTTGTACGCACCCTCGATGCCGCCGGAATATCAGCAGGGTGCCGTCATCTTCGCAGGGCTTGCGTCCGCAGTCGTGCTGGTTGCGTCTATCTACCTGATCTGGACGGACTGGTTCATCCGGACAATCGAGAAGCTGTTGTCTTTCGTGCCCTTTCTGCCTGCCGGGCTCACTCGAAAGCTCTTCGATCTGCTGCGGCAGGGAGCGGCAGGGCTGCACTCGATGAGGAGCATCCGCACGGTTCTGCTGGCGCTGCTGAATTCGCTGGCTCAGTGGTCCCTGAACGGACTGAGCGCCGTGATGGCACTTCGCGCGTTTCAGGTGGATGTTGATTTTTCCACCGGATTGATCCTGACAGGAATTACCGCCTTTGGAGTGATGATACCCGCTGCGCCCGGATATTTTGGAGTGATCCAGTTGTGTTTTGAAGCCGCCATGCAGGCACAGAAACTGCAGCCACCCGCGGCCCTCGTGTTCGGGGCGTCGGTTTACAGTCAGCTGGCTGGGATGATCCCGGTGGTTCTGACCGGTTTTTACTTTCTCTACAAGGACCACCTCAGCCTCAGCGGGCTGCAGCAGGCAGCCGAAGAGAGAGACGATCAGGGCCCGGACAAGAACTGTCAATCGGCCACCGATGGCACCGCGGCAGGCCCGACAGGGGGCTGGTAACCAATGGCCTTGATGCGGTGCCGGGAGGGCGAAGCTCCTGCTGAGCCACACCGGCAGCGCGATTGGGGCGATTTCACAGGGGTGATGTCCGCATTCTTTGCCCGCGGACTGCCGTCCGGCGGCTCATTGCGCAGCATCAGATGCCATCCACCATTCCGGGACGTCATCGCACATGATGAAGGTCATAAACAGTGTGCCCACGCCGGAAGAGCCCAGCCGGGAGGGCGAAGTTGGGATGGTGAAACAACAACGCGTGAGGAGTATTTTTTCTTAAACACAGAGGACACAGAGGACACAGAGTTTTAGGGCAAAAACCCAGTGAATTCAGCACTATTGGCGAATGGACTGGTGGTCAAAGTACGGCCCTGAGGTGCCTGGCACCTGCAGCTCGCCACCCGCGAATGATCCGGCCCTCCATTCGCCCCGCTGAGCCCCCCTGTGTTTTCGGACTGTAAGGCCAGTTCCACCAGCCTGGCATGAAGTGCCAGGTCAACACCACCCCGCGAGCTCGTCGCCCTGTAAGGGCAGTTCTCGGGGGATTCCGCGATATTCCTGGGTGGCGCGCGGGGGCAGATGCAGGTGCCGGCGGATGCGTGGAGGTCGTGGGCGGTACAGGGACGTTCCCGGTGCACCGCAACCATGCGCCCACCGCGACACCAGAGCCACGCCGAGCACGCAAATTACCGCGAGCCAAACAACGCGTTGCCTGGGATTTGCTGAGAGCTGCCCTTACAGGGCGTAAACACCCAACTAGCTTGTAACCCGGGGTTTCACCCTGGGCTGATGGACCTGGCCTTACAGGCCGGAATCGCAGCGGGGCCTGAAGGTGCCATGCACCTTGGCCTCGCCCCTTACCGGCCGATCGACATCGACCGCACGCCACACTGCGTTTGATCAGCCGCATGGCGGCAGCCTGCGGGCAAAGTCCCCCGTCACCGCCCCACCACCGCCCTCGCCAGCGCGCGCACCTTCGGTGCGAAACGCAGCCGGGGGCTTCCGCCCAACCGCTGATCCGCGTGGATCCGCTCCACCGTGACAAGGCGTGCGGGGGATGTTAATGCCCTTGTAACGGTGCGTGCCAACGCGGCCAAAACCGCATCAGGAACGCACCAAAGCGTTACCGGCCGATTGACATCGGCCGCCGCCACAGTGCTCAGACTGCTGCGGACAACCCTGTGGGAAACACTGTAAAAACACTGGCGATTTCAATTCAGGGGCATGGCACCTGAGGGGCCTGGGAGCCCGTTTAGCCCGATTGAGGTGCACGTTTCCCGGAGCGGTACGCGATCATTGGCAGGAACTGACCGTTTTGCCCTTCCCAACCGCAGGAAATCCTCTTCTCAAAGCCCCTTTCCAACCGATCACGACTGCCGAGGGGCGGACCCGGCGGTACGATTTCACGAATTTCCGGCACAGGGCTCGCTCCCGGCCTGACTCCAACACCAATAGCCCCAACAGGCAGTGTTCCGATGACCATTTCCATGACAGATTACTTCCGGACCCGCAAATCTGACCGGAAGAAGGAAACTCGGTACATCAACGTGATCAACAAGGACAACTGCACGTCCTGCAATTCCTGTGCGACAGTTTGTCCGGTCGATTGCATCTACGAAGTTGTCAGCCCCATACCTTCCGAAAGCTATCACCAGATCGACACCAGCCGCTGCATCGGCTGCCAGATGTGTTATCGGTCTCCCAACGACAGCAGTGAGTTCTACCAGCTGACGATCTGTCCGTGGAATGCGATTGACATGCTTCACAACCCGAACGTGAAGCCCGACGAAGAGTCTGCTCTGCAGCCGTATTACCGCGGCAGTTCCGCCAACCTCCCATGGCCAAAGCTGGAAGAATACGGCTATCAGCTGTTTCTTGATGGTGAAGTATTCCTGCCTGCATCCGAAAAGGAACTGCACCGCCCGTTCCAGCTCTTCCAGGAAGAGGCGTGGATGTACAGCGAAGCGGACAATGTGCGAATTGTCGAACCGGTTGCCGAAGAGGGTGAAGGGTTCATTCGCTATCGAGCCACCGAGGCAGGCAGAGAGCTTCTGGACTGCATGTATCAGGGTTGGAAACGCGTATTTATGGACTGACGGTTGCTGCCCGTCATTGCGGGGCGCGTCATGATTGAAGTCGGGGGCATTCTGCTTTCGCTGCTTACACTGATGCTGCTCGCGTGGCGAGGTGCCAGTGTGCTTGTTGTGGCGCCAGTGTGCGTGATGCTCGCAGTGACTGCTGACGGCACCACTCCTCTGCTTCCCGCGTACACCCAGATTTTCATGCCGGGTGTTGGAAAGTTCATTGCCAGCTACTTTCCGTTGTTCCTGCTGGGATCCATCTTCGGCACCCAGATGCAGCATTCGGGTGCGGCACGGCGGATTGCCCGGGTGCTGACAGATCGCTGCGGAACGGCACAGGCCATACCCGCGGTCGTATTCACTTGTGCGCTGCTCACAGCCGGTGGTGTCTCAGTATTCGTTGTGGTTTTTGCTGTATTTCCAATCGCCGACTATCTGTTCCGCCGCGCAAATCTGCCACGACGTCTGATCCCGGCTGCAATTGCGCTCGGCTCCTTCACGTTCACCATGACGGCTCTTCCTGGCACTGTGCAGCTGCCAAATCTGATTCCGAGCCCGTATTTCCGAACGACGGCATGGGCGGCTGCCGGAGTCGGTCTGGTCGCCTCTCTCGGAATACTCACTGCCGGCCTACTGTGGTTGCGGTACCGCGTTGTTCAGGCGCGGCAGCGGGGCGAGGGTTTCGGAGAAGACCTCGCCACGAATTCGGCCCAGTTCGACGACGCAAATCTGCCATCATCATTCGCCTCCTTCGCCCCAATTGCCCTTGTACTGATTGCCAATCTGCTGTTGTCAATCGGAATCCTGCCGCGTTTGAATACCGATTACCTTTCTACGCCAAGGTTTGGCAGCACCTCTCTTGATCGAGTTATTGGCACGTGGTCGGCATTGCTGTCACTGCTGGCAGCCAACGGACTTGCCGGTCTGCTTTTCTGTGGTTCCTTTCGAAGACTCAATCAGTGGTTCACTGAAGGAGCGCAGGCCAGTCTGGTGCCGGTCTTCAATACGGCTGTCGAGTTCGGTTACGGCACCACGATCGCGGCGCTCGCCGGGTTTGTCACGATCCGTAACTGGCTGGGTGCACTCAGCCCATCCAGTCCACTGGTGTCCGAAGCTGTTGCCGTGAATATCCTCGCAGGAGTTGCCGGTTCGGCTTCGGGTGGTCTGAGCATCGCTATGGAATCGCTTGGCAACACGTGGCGCGAGCAGGGACTGCAGCTTGGTACGGACCCTGAGTTACTGCATCGGGTTGCAGCGTTGTCCTGCGGTGGCCTTGACAGTCTGCCTCACAACGGCGCCGTGATTACTTTGTTGCTGATCTGCCGCTGCACACACCGACAAAGCTATGTTGACATCGCCATCGTCACTCTGTTGATTCCGGTGGCAGTTACGGTTTCTGTTGTCGCCTATGGCACGTGGCTGTGAGCTGTTTCAGTCGCTGTCTGTGGCTGAACCACCGTCTTCCGCCAGCCAGTCCATGATGAAGTCGTCTTCGCCGACAACCTTTCGGGACTGTTGCTGCGGAGCGGGTTTGGAATCGGGTTTGGACCCGCGGCTGCGATTGGGGCGATGACCTTCCAGCCCTGCCTTTTCCATGAGCGACCGACCGAAGCGATTTTCTGACCGCGGCTGTTGTTCTGCCGCGGTCATGTCGATGTCGTACTCCACCTTAAATGCGTGCTTTGCGATGCTGATTTCATCGCCGGGATTCAGTTGTGCCTCGGGCGTGCGCTCGCCATTGACTTTAACGCCGTTACTGCTGTTGAGGTCGCGGATGTGCCAGTAACCTGCGCGGAATTCCAGTTCGCAGTGGTGCGACGAAACGTTGGGGAAGTCCAGTTTAATATCGCAGGAGGAGCGGCGACCGATGAGGAGTTTTGGGGCGAGCAGGGGAATGGAATCGCCGCCGCCACAGGGAATCAGTTGTCCGAGCATGGCAGGTTGTTGATTGAGTTGTGTGGGATGTTGGCTGCAGGAGTTGAAGAACACTGCAGTGTTTTCGACAGGCTCTGAGAACAGCTTACGCAGGATTCATCAGGAATTCAGAAAAAAATCTTCCGGAAATTTGGCCCGAGTGAAAAGTTTGTATTCCGGGTGCCCTGCAGATTGTGAATTCAAAGGATTACGAGTGTAATAAACAGGGTCGCCCTCGCCCACCCACTGCAGAACGGTTCCGGTGCACCCATGAAAGCGCTGCTCACGCTGCTCATCATTTGCTGCTGTGCAGCTTCCCAGTCCGTCGCCGGACAGTGGCAGCAGCCCGATCCTGACAGGTTCCCGGAACTTTTCCAGTGGACCGACACCTGCAACGTCTGGCTCGTCAGGGATGGCGATGCGTGTCTGCTTGTGGATTTTGGTGACGGAAGTCTGCTGAAGGCCCTGCCTGAAATCGGAGTCAAAAGCATCGAGCGGATCCTGCTCACACACCATCATCGCGAACAGCTGCAGGGACTCGTCTGGACTCAGCCAGCCGGTGCCATAATCGCCGCCCCTGCCGCCGAACGTGACCTGTTCGAAACACCGCTGGCGTTCCGCCGGTGGCACCCAACCCTCGGCGATAAGTACTCCGTCTATGGTGCCAGCTATGCACGTCCACCGCAGCGGCCAATTCCGGTCGCCGAGTTTCTGGAGGATGGACAAAAGTTCAGTTGGCGGGGTTACGAGATTCGCTGTCTGGCGGTGCCCGGGCATTCCCCTGGTGAATTGAGTTACCTGCTTTCGGGGCGCGGCCGAACTGCCGTGTTCTCCGGTGGAGTGATGCATGATGGATCGCGGATGACAACGTGGTTCGACACCGAGTGGGATTACGGATTTGCAAAGGGTCTGGATGTACTGATGCAGTCAGTTGAGCGACTGCGGCAGGAGCAGCCTGCGGTATTGTATCCATCACACGGACCGGTAATCCGTGAAGCCGCTGCGCAGCTTCAGGCATACTACTTGCGGCTCGCGGAATTCAGAGCAGCCTACATCCGCGGTTATCCGGTGTTTGACTCGAAGCCGGAGGAGCGGGATGCCATTTCGACTCCGACGCCTGTGCCGCTGATCAGTCGAGTGACGCCGCATCTGTACAAGCTGAGTCATCAGACGCAGGGCCGAAATTTTGCGATGATTGTGGCTGACAGCGGCAAGGGGCTCGTGCTGGACTGTGGTCTGTTGCCGGCAGCGCAGCTGGAGGAGATCATTGTTGGAATGCGTGCGCATCTGGGATTGAAGGAGATCGACGCGTTCTGGATTTCGCACATGCACGGAGACCATTTTCTGCTCGGACCACTGCTGAAGGAGAAATACGGCGCGAAGGCGTGGACTCTGGACATGATTGCGGACCGCTGCGAGCATCCGCGGAACTACGATTATGCGGCGCTCGTGTCAGCCTATTCGGATGGGTTTGACGGAATGCAGATAGATCGTCGCATCAGTGCCGGGGAGCGGATTGAGTGGGAGGGGCTGACACTGCAGGTTGACTGGATGCCGGGGCAGACCGAGTTTGGCTGCTGTCTCTGGCTGGAGCTGGACGGAAAGCGGATTGCCTTCACCGGTGACAATCTTTTCGGGAATGCTCAGGACCCCAAACAGGACGGCCACGAGGCCGTGGTTGCTCGGAACAGTGCTATCCCTGAAGAAGGCTACCTGTACGCCGCTGAATACCTCAGCAAACTTCAGCCTGACATTATCATGGGCAGTCATTCCTATGTGATGCATGAGCCAGCGGCATTTATTGAGCGATACCGTCAGTGGGCTCAGAAAATCATCCGTCTTTACGAACAGTTGCTGCCGGAGAGTGACTATGAATTTCTTTTTGACCCGTACTGGGTGTCAGCGGCACCGTATCGGGTTGAAATGACCAGTGCAGATACAGCAGAGATCGAGGTGACCGTGCGTAACTTCCGCAGCAGGTCAGTGAATCATCGGGTGGTGCTGGAAACGCCACCGGGACTCACGGCAAGTCCAGCAGTTCTGGAGGGCGAGATACCGGCTCAGGGGAGAGTTCGTTTTCCGGTGAAGATCAGTGTGGACCGCAGCCGCGGAGAGCTGTTACCGATCGAGCTGGTACCATTCGAGATTAGTCTGGATGGCAGGCGTTACGGGCAGTGGTTTGATTTTCTGGTGCGGACACGTGAGGAGACGTCTGCCAGCACTCGATGATATTCACCGCGAATCGGATGATCTGACCGCCAGGCGCGTTAATTTTGAAGCATCAGGCTGTTGCTGCAGAGTTTGGATGGCAGGCAGCAATCCGGCAGCTCAGGCGTGCTGCGCCGTGCGACGCTCACCCGAAACTCGTTCCGCAGCGGGCGTTTTGGCGGTCACCTCAACTGAGTCTGTGCGTTCGCTGCCAGCGTGTCGAGCAGCCATGACGGCTTCCGCGGTGGTCTGTTCGATTCGAATCAGGTGTTCGCTGAGCGAATGTATTCGACGCGCTACCTCGTCGTTGTGCTGTTCCATACCACCGGAAACCAGATTGATGATGCCGAGGAACAGCAGCATCTGAGCAACTGTGGTGACAAGCCAGCCGGTCGGTGTGTAATCGCTCTCGCCCCCGAAGTGCCCGAGAATTACGAGCGACGTGCCAATCAGCAGCGCGATGACTCCTGTGTAGGCGAGGCCCTGTCCAATCATCGTCGTGAAGTTTGATCGAGGTGGAGGCGAGATTTCGAAGTGCGGCCCCCGCACTGGTGGCTGATGGGGTTCATCGATGTAACGCTGCGGTGGCCGGACCCAGCCGGTCATGTGCGGCCGCTCACTTTGCATCGGTTCCGCCGCATCCCGCCGTTCACGCACGCCCGATTCGGAAGAGTTTGAGACGATTGCGGGTGCCACCGATGCAACCGAGGGGGCCATGGAAGGGGCCGCCAGGGAGCCCGTCACGGGAGTGGTGAACGGGGTAGCCGATGGGGCGGTTATTGACGCAGCTGCAGGGGCTGTCACGGGGGCAGTGGAATGGGCAACAGGCGGTGCAATAGCAGGTACAATCACTGGGGCGGGCACACCGGGCTGCTGACTGGAGGCTTCCGTGGTGGTGTTGCGATTCATGGGGATGGTTCCTGAAATTGGCTGCACGGGTTCCTGTTGAGCAGAGATGCGGCGGTTCAGTGGAGGGCGTCGCAGAGCTGGTCGAGGTCGTGGCGAAGTTGTCTGCAGGATCACGGGAGCATCCCCCGTTGCGGCTTCCTGAGTATCACTGCTGGAATCTGGAACAGAGCATTGCTGCTCACCAACTGAGTGCTCTGGCAGCGGTTCGACTTCTCTGCTTTGCTTCGATCCCGCGAAGGCGACGGGGGGCTCGTCGGGGATCGGCTTCTGTTCCATCGTTTCAGGGCGATCTGAAACCTCCGACACGATCCCGGGCTTCGCGGCAGGCGTTGCAGCGGGTGCCACGAATGGAGTCAATGGCACATCCTGAGTCGTGTCACTGGATCGTGCATTGGCTGCCGGGGTTTGCTCCTCGGCAGCTGAGAACAGATCTGCAGCAGACGCTTCAAAGAAGGCTTCGATGGCCTCTGCTGCAGCCGAGTCTTTCTCGGAATTGTAGCTTGAGTCTGGTGCAGAAGTTTCTTCGCTGGTATCCTCGATGTAACGCGGGGGCGGCTCCCATTCATCAACAGGGACCGAGGTGCGTGCGGCAGTCTGTGGCGGGGTGGAGTTGGTTGAGTTGGCAGCGGCCATCACGGGCGCGGGAGCGAGCAGGTCAAGAGGCAGCTGTGGCAGTTCCCGTATCACGCTTCTGGAAGATGGCTCGGGCGTTTCCGCTGTGGTTGTTCGCGGGACGACAGTTCGTGGCTGAGGGCGTTCCTGAACTTCTCGCGCAGCTTTACGCCAGTCCATTCCGGTGCCAGGTTGCTGTTGAGTTTCCGCGGGCTGAGGCAGCCGTGGCAGTGCTTCTGGGGAGGGTCTGCGGGGAGGCTCTGTACGAATTTTTTCGGGCTGAGGCAGAGCCGGTGGCACGACCCTTGCCTGCTGTTTATTCTCTGGAATCACATCCGAGCTGGTGATGCGATCGAAGAGATCACTGGCCTGCCAGCGTTCCAGAATCTCGCGAGCCTGTCGAACCGCCTGCGACTGCGCAGAGACAGCTTCGACGCTGCGTCCGCAAAACGGACACACCACCGGAGCTGAGCTGCTTTGGCCCGGAGAAACTTCCCTGAGGCAGTGCCGACACCACATGCTGTTCGGAATCCTTTCCCGTACTTGAACCAATCTGATGTTCTAGTCGGAAATTCGGAAACAGAACAAGACCAGTTCAGGCAAAACCGGCGAAATTCACGTGCAGTAAGGCTGGGAATAAGAAACGCGTCAGTGAGGTGAATGTGGCAGTTTGGCTGCAATAGTCCAAAGTCAGCTGAAATCCTGAACAGAAATCTGATGTGGCCGACTCCCTGAAAGCAGAATCACAGGTCCGAATGAATTGTCTGAGGGTCGCATCGATGATGCTTTACCGCAAGCGCGGCTTTACACTGATCGAACTTTTGGTGGTGATTGCGATCGTTTCTGTTTTGATGGCTCTGCTTCTGCCAGCGGTTCAGCAGGCTCGTGAGTCAGCTCGCAGAGTACGCTGCATCAGCCATCTGAGGCAATTCGGCCTGGCAATTCACAACTATCACGAAGCAACCACTGCACTGCCCTTACAGTCAACGTTTCGTCCGGGCAGCACATTCTCTGGCTTTTCAGCTCATGCACGATTGCTGCCGCAACTCGAACAGGGAAACCTGTATTCACAGATCGATTTCAGTGTTGGATTCAACATGCAGCCAGCGATATGTGCGGCCAGGATTCCGCTATTTCGCTGTCCCAGTGATCCCGGTGACGGGCTGCGCATTGACGGTGGAGTCGCATTCGCGCCTACCAATTATGGATTCAGCATTGGGACGTGGTTGGCAATTGATCAGCAAACGGGCACTGCGGGAGACGGCGCCTTTGGTGTCAACGAACGACGAACTTTCGATTCAATTACAGATGGCCTCAGCAACACGATTGGTGTGGCGGAGGTAAAATCCTTCTGGCCAGCACTCATGGACGGCGGTCAGCCCGCAGGGCCCGACGCACCTCCACCAGTTTCTCCAGCACAGATTGCCGGCTGGGGTGGCACGTTCGATCCGGACTTCTGTCACACCCAGTGGATTAGTGGTCGCACGCTGCAGTCCGGCTTCACCACGACATTTCCGCCCAACACCATTGTGCCGTTCACAGCCAACGGCAAGGTCCACGATGTCGACTTCACCTCAGCTCGATTTGGACCGGGCACCAATCGCCAGGGCTACCGGGTTGTCACTGCTCGCAGTTTCCATCCGGGGGTTGCTAATGTCCTGCTCATGGATTGCTCTGTCCGCCCGTTCAGTAACTCGGTTGACACCGGCATTTGGAGAGCGATGGGCACACGCAGCGGGGGTGAAGCGCACGGAACATTCTGAACTCAGCGGCCATCACGATCCGGCATCGACTGAGCGATGCGAAAACCATACAGGTCACTGCGATCATCCGCCGCCGCAAAGCGACTTTCGCGCGACAGCAGATCTCCGGGGCCGGTCAGGTAGCTGCCCCCCCGAATCACGCGCTGCGTATTGTCCGCGGGATTTACGTCCTGGCACCATTCCGCCACATTGCCCAGCATGTCCTGGAAGCCGTTGGCTGCCGGCAGCAATGATCCGCAAATGCCCAGGCTGGTACTTGAGAAACGCGCATAGCGGTCCAGCAGATGCAGCGGCACCAGCGGAATCTCCTCGCCGCTCTGACCGCAGCGAACCGCCCACTCCCACTCCGCTTCATAAGGAAGGCGATAGCCATCGGCGGTGGGATCCAGCGTCCACGACGTCGCGAGTCTGTAATCGACCGGTTCGCCGGGGACAGTCGATGTCGCCGGAAGATAGCACGGACGCAACTGTTCGCGGCGGCTGAGCCAGTTGCAGTAAAGCACGGCATCGGTCCACGAAACTTTCTGAACGGGATTACCTGACTCGTCCGGTGCCAGCAGATCTTCGCGGCTCCAGCTGAATGGTTTCTGGTCATCCGGAGTTCCCGGATCAAGAGTGAATTCAAGGAACTGACCGAGCGTGACTTCCTGTGCAGCCAGTCGAAATGGCTGCGGAATGACAAGATCCTCGGCCACCCCGGAATCACTCTCACGAATACCTCTGCGAAACTGGCCGGCCGGGACGTGCAACAGCAGGTAACCGGAGGACGTCATTGTCCATGCGGCACTGCGGTTGCTGATGCCGGTCGCCGCAGTCTGCTGGGGTGCCCAGCGATGCAGTAAGCGTCTGGCCGCGATATGCAGAGTGGCATTGGGGTGGTTCAGCCAGTCACGGGCGCGATCCAGCCAGACTTGTACGGATTCTTCTGAATATTGAGCTGCTGCAACGCCTGCCAATGCCAGACAGACTGCGGCGGAAAGTTGCGGGCTGCCGGCCGCATCAACCACCGCCGCATCTTCGCCTCGGAAGCCTCCCCAGCGCGATGCCTGCTCGATGAATTCCGCTCGTTCGGCGATACCGGTGATGTCCGTCGCCTGAGTCAGTTCCGTGGCGGGTTTTGGGTGGCCCAGCTGCAATGCCAGCAGTGCAAGGCGGCATTTGCGGATCAGCGTTTCCGGGGTGGTACACGTTGCCAGTTCGTTTTCGATCTCCGTGATGGCATCAGTTCGGCTGGGTGCCAGCACTTCGACAAGTTCTCTGGAGGACGGCAGTACCGAGTTTTCAACCTGCTGCACAAGCCATGCAGTGCGAACGTCACCGAAGCGAGCGAGGGCAGCTGCGATGGCAAGGCGGCGTTCGTCGCTGCCTTCACGTTCGAAGTGGCGCTCCAGCTTTTGCCGCATGACAGCCAGCGGAAAACCGCGGCGCGTAAGCTGTTCAACAGCCAGTGGAATGGCAGTGCCGCGGACATCCGCCAGGGCTGCAGCCTCACGGTTCATTTCCTCGTCCTGCCGCTGACTTCGAGTCATCTGCAGCCAGACGGCTGCGAGCAGCAGGACACTGATAACGATGCCGGTGCGAGTCAGGTGTCGATGACTGGCGGCGCGGAGCATTCGGCGCTCCATCGCGGACCAGCGATTCGGTCGAGTCAGGATCAGCAGACGGATCCAGTCAGCAGGTCCGGGCAGATGTCGCGATTCAAAGCGATGGCTCCAGAGGGCTGTGAGTTCTGACAGCAGCAGTTCTGCGCGGCCGCTACGAGTTTCCCGCTGTTTGCGGGCCAGCCATTCGCGGAGAGCACCAACGAGATAGTCATGCGCCAATTGCCAGGTCGGTGATGGCGAGACACCACTCGGCAACGTTTCCGGAGAGTCAGCTACGGATTCAACCGGGGTGATCAGTCTGAGTTCCGCATCCAGAATCCGCAGCACAGCCTGAAAATCTGCAGGTCGTTGTTCGTAGCCAGCCGCTGTGATGAGCTCGTCCCACGAGCGGCTGCGGCCTTTGATTCCGAGCCCTGCTGGTGGAAGCAGGAGTTTCAGAATTTCGCGGGCAGCGGGAGCGTGAAGGCGATGGGAGGGGCTGGCGTGAGATGAATGAAAGGCATCTTCAAGGAATGCGACACCCAGTCCTTCAAGGCCGCCGACTTCGACAAGTGTCTGTGGAGTCCATTCGCGGCTGCGAAGCATTTCTGCGAAGAGAGTCAACCGCACGGCTGTAACGCGACCCTCAACCGCCAAACCATCAACTGCCTGGTTCAGGAACAGTTGTTGTGCGTCGCTCCAGTCTCCCGACACAGCCGGCAGTCGCCCCCATGCCTCTCCGAAGCGTGCGAGCACTCGCCGGGCATGATCCCGGTCAAAGAGGTCCACAAGTGCCGTGTTGACACCTTCCAGCATCGGGACTTCGATGGCGTTCATCAGTCGCGCCGTGGCCACCGAGAAATCGTCGCGAACAAGCAGTAAGCTCTGCAGATGGCCACCGTCACACTGCCGCAGCACCCGCACCAGAATCGACTCGGGATCCGGTGGATTGCGACTGAGCCATTGTTCCAGCTGATCAAGGACGAGGACCACCTTGCCGCGCGCTCGCTGGCGAATCAGGCTGCAGGCATCAGCGGCGTCGGCATCCGCTGCAAGCCCTGCTGCGAGCGGTCGAAGGGCGTTGAGCAGCCTGGCTTCGGTATTTTCGGCAGTGGCTTCCAGAAAGATCGTCTGTACGCCCGCTGCGAGGGTCGGCAGCAGGCCGGCGCGGACCAGAGACGACTTGCCACAGCCACTGGAACCATACAGCACTCCGACTGAAAACGTCCGCTGCGGCTCTCGTTCCTCCAGCTTCTGCTTCCAGAATGCGATGCTCTCGGGAAGTCCCACTCGATTGCGCGGTCCCGGAAGCAGCTGCAGGAAGAAGGCGGCATCTTCTTCGACAAAAGACCGCAGTCCGCGGGGTGTGATTGGCAGTCCATCAGATTCCGCAGGGAGAGTCACCGCACGGCGTCCCCGACTCGATTCCTCCAGCCAGTCTTCCAGATCAACAGCCAGTGCTTCAGCAGTCTGATAGCGATCGGCTGCTCGACGCGCGAGTGCTTTGAGGCAGATGCGTTCAAGTTCACCGGGGATGCGGCTGCTGAAGTCCCGCGGTGGTCTGGGTGATGCTGTGATCACCTGGCTAAGCGTTTCACGCACGGATCCGCCGCGAAAGGGGCGGGTGTCGGTGAGCATTTCGTAGAGGATGACGCCGAGCGAGAAAATGTCGCTGCGACCATCGAGACGGTGCCCTTCGCCAAGGGCCTGTTCGGGACTCATGTAGGCCGGTGTCCCGGCAACTGTGCCCTTCTGCTGCTGCTGATCGGCGCGAATGGCAAGGCCGAAGTCTGCGACAAACGGTGCGCCCGTAGTGGCTTCAATCAGAATATTGGCGGGCTTGATGTCACGGTGGACGATTTCCTGAAGATGGGCCGCGTGCAGGGCCCGAGCGACTTTCGACAGCAGTCCTGCTGTTTCCTGTTCAGATACCCGGCCCGCACGGAGCAGTCCTTCAAGTGTGCTGCCGTTGATGAACTGAGACACGACATACACAGCGCCGCCGGGCGCTGTGCCGACATCATAAACCGCGACGATCCCAGGATGTGTCAACGCGGCCGCCATTCGGGCTTCAGTGAGGTAAATATCAACTTCTGCATCCGTCCGAAAGCGGGCGCGGTTTGGCAGTTTCACAGCCACCTGACGCTCAAGCTGCACGTCCCATCCAAGGTAGACACGCCCGAAGGCCCCTTCGCCCAGAAGACGATCCAGCCGATAGCGATCCTGAAGGTACTGTAGTTCCGTTGCGGGAGTCAGCTGCGATTCTTCGCCGCTGAATTGCTGCAGTTGTGTTGCGAGGGCATCCTGAGATTCCGCGGCGGGCTGAGAGCCGTGTCGCACGACCTGAGTTGCCTGGTCGCAGGAAGCCGCGTTGCCGGCGGCCGTCGCTGCGACGCTGCCGACGAGCGTCTGGTCGGAGTCCTGCGTCGGACGCTGCAGTTTGTGCGTCGCAGCGGGGTGAGCGGACAATTCAGGGAAGGCGGTGAGATAGTCCTGCAGCCGATCGGGCAGACGGGCCGCCGTGCGCAGCTGCTGATCGGCGAGCAGGATCTCCAGAATTTCGAGGGGTTGAAGCTGCGGGTGCAGGGAGATGAAATGAATGACGTCCGGCGGTGAACCGGTTTGACACCAGAGCTGCTGGAAGGCGCGAAGGACTTCCATGGGAAAATTCCGCAGCGGTCAGGATTTGGGGAATCAGAAGAGTTCGAGGAAGTTGGTGAGACTTCCGGAGAGCTTCACGATAAAGCGAGCGGCATCGGCGCCGTTGATGGCGCGGTGGTCATAGGAGAGTGACAGAGGCAGCATCATGCGTTCGCTGATCTGGCCATTTTCCATGACGAGCTGATTGATGGTGCGAGACATGCCAAGAATGGCAACTTCGGGATAGTTGACGATCGGGGTGAACGCAGTTCCGCCAATACCACCGAGGTTGGTGATGGTGAAGGTACCGCCCTGCATGTCTTCAGACTTGAGCTTTTTATCGCGAGCTCTGCCGGCAATTTCAGAAAGTTCAGCGGCTACCTGAAGAATGTTTTTCTGGTCGCAGTTACGGATGACGGGCACGACCAGACCGTTGGGGGTATCGACCGCAACGCCGATGTGATAGTACTGTTTGACGACGAGTTCACCGGATTGCAGATCGACGCTGGAGTTGAAGTTGGGGAATGCTTTGAGGGCACCCACGACAGCTTTGATGATGATGGCTGTCATGGTGATTTTGGGTGAATTGGGGTTGGCTTTGACGTATTTTCTTCGAGCGACTTCCAGTTCGGTGATATCGGCCAGATCATGCTGGGTGACGTGGGGAATGGTGACCCAGGCAGCGTGCAGATTGGCTGCGGCCGTGCGGAAGATTTTGTTCATCGGCTGACGTTCGACCGGCCCGAAGCGGCTGAAGTCCGGCAGCGGAGCAGCCTGGACGATACCGAAGCCGGGGGCTGTCGGTGCTGCTGCTGGTACGGCGGTGGGCTGAGCCATGCGGTCGCGGACGTAGGCTTCGACGTCTTCGATGGTAATGCGTCCGCCAGCGGCAGAGCCTTTAAGAAGTTTAAGATTCACGCCGAGTTTGCGGGCGAGTCTGCGGGTGGCGGGGCCAGCCGGGGCTGGCTGGCCATCGGGGCGAGCCGTTGTGGAGGCTGGCGGAGCCGGTGCCACCGCCGGAGTTGCACTGGGAGGAATCGGGTTTGGGTTAGCCGGGGCTGCGGGCGGCGTGACGGAGGGTGGCGCAGCGGCAGTTTGAGGAGCGGATGCTGTCGCCTGAGTGCTGATAGTGAGTATGGGTGCACCGATCGCGATGGTTTGGCCCGGCTGCACGTGAACCGCTGTGACGACGCCGGCGTGGGGGCAGCGAATATCGGCGGCCGCTTTGTCGGTTTCGACTTCGCAGACGACAGCGTCGGCGGCGATGACGTCGCCAACTTTGACGGCGACCAAAGCGATATCGACCTTCGTGACTCCCTCAGACACTTCCGGAAGCCGAAACTCGACTGAGGCAGCGGATGTTGCTGCAGGGGGAACGGGTGGCGCAGCAGTGGCTCGGGCTGGCTGAGGTGCAGGGGCGACGGCCGCAGGAGCCGGGGTGGGGGAGGCTGGTGTGGGGGCCGGCGTGGCTGATTCGGCTTCGATCAGCAGAATCGGGGTTCCGATGGATACAGTCTGGCCGGGTTGCATGAGCACTTTGGTGACGCGTCCGGCGTGGGGGCAGGTGATATCAGCAGCGGCCTTGTCTGTTTCCACTTCGCAGACGACTGCGCCAGCCTGAATGACATCGCCCTCCCTGACATGGACCTGGGCCACGTCAACAGATTTGACACCTTCGGAAACTTCCGGCAGCTTGAATTCGATAGGCATAGTCAGGCGAGCTTGCTGAAGAGGTGGAGCGTTTCGCAGAAAGCCACCGGGAGTGCCGGTGGCCCGTGGCTTGCGATTTCAGGCGTTAAGGGGATTGATCTTTTCTGGATCGATACCGAGAGAAGTGAGGGCATCGGTGAGTTTTGAGGGATCGAAGGCACCGACGCGAGCCAGTCCGCGGAGGGCGGCGAGAGCGGTGCATTCGCCGTCGATCTGGAAGTGTCGGCGAAGTTCCGGGCGAGTTTCGCTGCGACCGAAGCCGTCGGTGCCGAGTACGATGTATTCGCCTGGAATCCATTCGCGAATCTGATCTGCCACGAGTCGCACATTGTCACTGGTGGAAATGAAGGGGCCGGCAACGCCGCTCAGGGTGTTTTCGAGGTAAGAGCGACGCGGGGGCTGGTCGGGGTGCAGGTCATTCCAGTGCTGGCATTCCATGGCATCCCGGCGCAGTTCGCTGTAGCTGGTGACGCTCCAGACATCACTGCCGATACCGAATTTGTCTTTGAGGATCGACTGGGCTCGGAGAGCTTCGCGGAGGATGGTGCCGCTGCCGAAGAGTTGTGGGCGGTGGGTCTGCCCGGGGCTGCTGTCGGTGGACTGGAACCGGTACATGCCTTTGAGGATACCTTCGGTGAGGCCTTCCTGCTGGGGCATGGCGGGGTGGGCGTAGGCTTCGTTGTACACGGAGAGATAGTAGAAGATTTCTTCACCCTCCGCGTACATGCGGCGGAGTCCTTCCTGGACGATGACGGCGAGTTCGTAGCCCCACGTGGGATCGTAGGATCGCAGTGTGGGGACGGTGGTTGCCATGAGCTGGCTGTGGCCGTCTTCGTGCTGGAGACCTTCGCCGTTGAGCGTTGTTCGTCCGGACGTTCCGCCGCAGAGGAAACCTTTGACGCGGGTATCGGCGGCACACCAGATCAGGTCGCCGACGCGCTGGAAGCCGAACATGGAATAGTAGACGTAGAACGGGATCATGTTCAGGCCGAGGTTGGCGTGGGCAGACCCGGCAGCGATGAAGGACCCCATGGCGCCAGCTTCGTTGATGCCTTCTTCAAGCAGCTGGCCGTTGCGAGCTTCCTTGTAGAACATGGAGTTGCTGGAATCGACCGGCTCATAGAGCTGCCCTTTGCTGCTGTAGATGCCAATCAGAGAAAACAGTCCTTCCATGCCGAATGTTCGAGCTTCGTCGGGGATGATGGGAACCACGCGCGGGCCGAATGATTTGACTTGCACCAGACCGCGGATGATGGCCCCAAGGGCAAATGTGGTGGAACCTTCAGCACCTTCACTTCCCGGGAGCAATGGTTTGGCGCGGAAGACTTTGTCCTGCAGCTGGGGAACTTCCAGTCGTTCAGGGCAGATGTGCCGCTGAGGAATGTAGCCACCCAGAGCTGCGCGACGCTGCTGCAGATATTTGATTTCGGGGCTGTCGGCTTCCGGCTTATAGAACGGCAGGCCTTCAATTTCGCTGTCGCTGATCGGCAGATTAAATCGAGTGCGAAAGTCCTTTAGTCCTGTGAGTGGTACTTTCTTTTGGTTGTGCGCGACGTTGCGACCTTCGCCGGCTTCCCCGAGGCCATATCCCTTCACCGTCTTTGCCAGAATCACTGTTGGGGCGCCCTTATGGCTGACAGCGGAATGGTAGGCGGCATAGACCTTACCGGGGTCGTGACCCCCGCGGCGGATGGTTTCAAGCGTTTCGTCGCTGAGATGTTCGACCAGCTGAAGCAACTCAGGATCGACACCGAAGAAGTGTCTTCGGATGTATTCACCGTCCGAAACGGTGTACTTCTGATACTGGCCGTCAACCACCTCACCCATTCGTTTCACGAGCTTGCCGTTTTCGTCGCGATCAAGCAGTGCGTCCCAGTCGGCACCCCAGACGACCTTGATCACGTTCCAGCCGGCGCCGCGGAAGGCGGCCTCCAGTTCCTGAATGATCTTGCCGTTACCGCGCACGGGACCGTCAAGTCGCTGCAGGTTGCAGTTGATGACCCACGTGAGGTTGTCGAGATTTTCGCGGGAGGCCAGTGTGAGTGCGCCGAGCGATTCAGGTTCGTCGCACTCGCCGTCGCCCAGGAATGCCCAGACGCGGGAACGCGATGTATCCAGCAGACCTCGATGTTCCATGTACCGCAGGAACCGCGCGTGATAGATGGAACAAATGGGCCCAAGTCCCATCGAAACAGTTGGAAACTGCCAGAAATCCGGCATCAGCCACGGATGCGGGTAGCTGGATAAGCCCCCGCCAGCAGGCAGCTCGCGGCGGAAATTGTCAAGATGTGATTCGGTCAAACGCCCTTCAAGGAACGCCCGTGAATACATTCCGGGCGCTGCGTGACCCTGGAAGTAGACCATGTCCCCGGTGTGATTGGACGTCCGCGCGTGGAAGAAGTGGTTCTGAGCGACTTCGTAAAGCGTTGCGGATGATGCAAACGTTGAGATGTGACCGCCCACACCGTCGTAATACGTATTACCGCGCACCACCATCATCATGGCGTTCCAGCGAACGATGCTCTTGATGCGTCGCTCCAGCTCGCGGTCACCCGGGTAACGCACCTGCTTCGAATGATGAATCGTGTTGATGTAGGGCGTGTTGGCCGTGAATGGCAGCATCACCCCGCGCGAATAGGCACGCTCCTGAAGCTGAACCAGCAACTCGCGAAGTTTTTCAGGGCCGTGACGATGCAGAATGTCTTCCAGTGACTCAAACCACTCATCCATTTCCTCCGGAGAAATGCCGGAAGACGACCCCGTTACAGACTGATCCTGCATTCGAATCCCCATGCGATATGGTAAGAACGTGTTGCCGAATTGGCGGATTGTAGGGTTCAGGTGGTTTGCATTCAATGCGACGGCGGTGGTGCGATGGAGCAGACCAGGGAGTGAGATTGGAGGGTATGGGTAGTCCTGG